>CAMWYL010000319.1 GCA_947178465.1 uncultured Lachnospiraceae bacterium
GGAGTTACTACACAAATGGCTATGTGGAAACGCATAGCCATTTTTTACGAGGAGATATTTCTGAGAGATCAGTTTGTATGCGATGGAGGATGGACCGGAAGTGAGTATTGACTTAAATTTTTGGAAGTATGAAAGCGACACATATTCAGATAATGCGATTGTATATCAAAAAGCCTGTTGTAATAATGAGAGAATTGAGGGATTAGAAGTTCTGCCGATAGAGGATATTTTGAAAGAAATATCTGTTGCTTTTCATGACTGGAATTCACCGGACCCGTTCCGTTATGAGAAAAAAGAAGAACAGGGTTCTTTTCAAATTTCAACAACTCCGCAAACGGTACGATTTGATTGCTATTCAATGGAACGGGAAGATATGAAGCGTTTTTCGGTTATTATGTCAAGGTTTGGCTGTACGCTTTATGATCCCCAACAGGGTGTGCGGTTCGATAAGATAGCGGCTTTTTTGATAGATGAGGCAGGGGAATATAAAACGCAGGTAGCGCATGAATTTTCCCGTCTGCTTCCCCGGTTAGAGGTTATCACACAGGTGGTAAGCTGGGATGAGTATGTACGTCTTTCAAAAGAAACAAAACATATTCAATATAACGCCATTATCCATCGTGCGAAAAAGCTGACGAAGGTAACCTCCTATATGCAGTTTGGTAACGCCTGGGCAAACCGTTCCTGCCAATGTAAAACCGCTCAGCTTGAGGAAACGGATAAGGCACGCGGACTTTTGGAGGAATTATTACAAAAATCCATTGAACGTGTCGTGAATGATTTTCTGGAACGGACATATTATGAAAGCGATGCAAATTAGAACCTGTATTTCCATGAGGTATAAAAGATTTGAATTTGATGGAGAGTGACAAAAGATGGACAAAAGTGAAATATTGAAAAACGTTGCACCCTGTTCTTTGATGTGCCATACTTGTTCGGGATATCATAATGGCGTAATTTGTGAATCGGCTAAAACATTATTAAAATATTTAGAGGGTATGAAAGAATTTTATGAAAAGCACCTTCCTGATGCTGTAGAAAGTTATGGTAACTTTGAAGAAGTACTTTGTATGTATGGTTCTGCTCCCTGTTCGGGCTGTCGCAGTACAGAGCATAACGGATGCAGTATCGAAGGGTGTTTCCTGCTTGAGTGTACAAAGAATCATAACATTGATTTTTGTGGAGAATGTGATGAATTTCCGTGTGAAAAAACAATGGAATTGTTTGAAAAAGAAGTATATAAGCAGTGGTTGGAGGGAAATCAACAAATTCGGGATTTTGGTATAGAGTTCTTTTGGGAAAATAATTCCGAGAATCCACATTATAAACCATACAAAAGGTAGTCGCATCATAATCTCAAATTTGGGAGGAGAAATATATGAGAAGAAAACTTAATGATGTAATGAGGTTGAATGATGCGCAAAAGACGCAGCTTGCAGGCGAAATAAAAGCATTTTATCTGGATGTTCGCGGAGAAGAAATAGGAATGATAGAGGAGCAGCAGCTGATTGATTTGTTTTGTGAACATTTAGCGCCGATTGTTTATAATAAAGCATTGGATGATTCCATGCGTTGGTTAAAAGAACAGTTTGGAAATCTTGAAGCGGACTATTACCTGTTATATAAGGATGTTTAGCAGACAAATCGGCACCGGGAGGGATAAGGATATTCCGGTGGCAGATGTTGCCGGAACAGTCATGGGATTTGCTCATGTTATGATATTGAAACAGAAAAATTGCTGAAAATTTTTGTCAATTTTTTCAAAAAAACACTTGCATCTTTACAAAACATCATGTATACTATCAATTGCTGTGGCATGATAGCGATGAAGCGTGAGGTTGCTGCCCGTCAAACGGCAGGTTTTCCGTGGAGCGAATGTCAAGTTATGAAACTGGCGACAAGTCACTGTACAGAGTAAGAAATCTACCGGTAAAGCGAGTAGAACGGTGTGTGAGGATGCAGGATGATAAATGCGCGCATTTATCTGAAAGAAAAAACATGACACACACGGGGGAGTGTACAGTCACCGCTTGTCGTACTTATTGATAAAAAGTGCGAAAAGGAGGCGACTTTTTTTATGGCAAGTCAGGTAATGAGAATTACATTAAAAGCTTACGATCATCAGTTAGTTGATGCATCTGCCAAAAAAATCATCGAAACAGTTAAAAAGAACGGTTCACAGGTGAGCGGACCGGTTCCTCTTCCTACCAAGAAAGAGGTCGTAACAATTCTTAGAGCGGTTCATAAGTATAAGGACTCCAGAGAGCAGTTCGAGCAGAGAACCCACAAGAGACTGATTGATATCATCACACCGACACAGAAGACTGTAGACGCATTGCAGAGACTGGAAATGCCGGCTGGTGTTTATATCGATATCAAAATGAAAAACAAATAAACCCCTACTAGTATGAGCGGGATAACGCCTCGGACGTTTACCGTTCCGCTGTAGAACAAACGGAGGTAAGAGAATGAAGAAGGCTATTTTAGCTACGAAGGTCGGAATGACACAAATCTTCAATGAGGACGGTTCCTTAATACCGGTAACCGTGCTTCAGGCAGGACCTTGTGTGGTAACACAGGTTAAGACGGAAGAGAATGATGGCTACAAGGCAGTACAGGTTGGCTTTATGGACAAGAAGGACAGAGTTGTCAATAAAGACAAGTCAGGCAAAAAGGAGATAATTCACAGACACGGTGTCAATAAGGCACAGAAGGGTCACTTTGAGAAGGCAGGCGTTTCTTCCAAGAGATTTTTGAGAGAATTCAGATTTGAGAACGCGGAAGAATATGCACTCGGCAGTGAGATTAAGGCTGACATCTTTACGGTTGGCGACAAGGTGGATGCATCCGCAATTTCCAAGGGAAAAGGCTTCCAGGGCGCAATCAAGAGACACGGACAGCACAGAGGACCGATGGCACATGGTTCCAAGTTCCATCGTCATCAGGGTTCCAACGGTGCATGCTCTTCACCGAGCAGAGTGTTCAAGGGCAAGGGAATGCCGGGCCATATGGGTTGTGAGAAGGTAACGGTTCAGAACCTTGAGGTTGTCAGAGTGGATGTGGAGAAGAACCTGCTTTTGATCAAGGGCTCCGTACCGGGACCGAAGAAGGCCTTGGTAACGCTCAAAGAAACCACCAGAGCAGAGGCTTAAGCCGAAAGCCCGGTATGATAGTAGAAAGCAGCTTGAAAGAAAAGCGTAAAATATGTTTCACGCGAAAGGAGGACCATACAGATGGCAAAAGTATCTGTTTATAATATGGAAGGCAAGGAAGTTGAGAGTATCGACTTAAGCGACGCTATCTTTGGTGTAGAGGTAAATGAGCACCTTGTACACATGGCAGTCGTGCAGCAGCTTGCAAATAAGCGTCAGGGTACTCAGAAGGCAAAGACCCGTTCGGAAGTATCCGGCGGTGGAAGAAAACCTTGGAGACAGAAGGGAACCGGTCATGCAAGGCAGGGTTCGACAAGAGCTCCGCAGTGGACCGGTGGAGGCGTTGTGTTCGCTCCCGTCCCGAGAGATTATTCCTTTAAGTTAAATAAGAAGGAGAAGAGAGCGGCGTTAAAGTCTGCGCTGACAAGCAGAGTTCAGGCGGATAAGCTGATCGTAATCGACGAGTTAAAGTTTAACGAGATAAAGACAAAGAACTTCAAGGCAGTTATGGACAACTTAAAGGTGGCGAAAGCTTATGTTGTTCTCAATGAGAAGGATGAGAATGTGATCATGTCCGCAAGGAACCTTCCCAATGTGCAGACGGCATTGACCAACACCATTAATGTTTATGACGTGATGAACGGCGGTACCGTAATCCTTACAAAGGATGCCGTTAAGACAATCGAGGAGGTGTACGCATAATGGCAGATATCAAGTATTATGATGTAATCCTCAAACCGGTCGTTACAGAGAAGAGCATGGCCGGCATGGGCGAGAAGAAGTATACATTTTTAGTGCATACAGAGGCAAACAAGTCTCAGATTAAAGAAGCCGTTGAGAAGATGTTTGAGGGGACTAAGGTGAAGAAAGTCAACACAATGAACATGAACGGCAAGAAGAAAAGACGCGGTGCGGTAGTCGGCAGAACAGCCAAGACAAAGAAGGCAATCGTGCAGTTGACCGAGGACAGCAAGGATATTGAGATTTTCTCAGGCCTGTAAGCTGAACGAGGAAGCTATACACAGACAAGTGTGATAATAAATAAAAAAGTATCTATATATATATATATA
>CAMWYL010000320.1 GCA_947178465.1 uncultured Lachnospiraceae bacterium
CCATGCAACATCTACAACCGTCTGCCTTTTCAGCTCCTCGGTACACCCCTCCTTGGTATGCTTATTATGTATCAGCGATCTCTCCTTTAGCAGTAAATCGTCAACAGACAGGTTCCATTCTTCCAGATATCGCATTACAAACGATAATGCCTCCGCATAATCCTCTCCATTGCTAATGGAGCATGCTAATTGAATACTCAGCATACTACCCAAAGCCCGTTTCTTTATCTCTTCTATATCCTTTAATTTTACAGCTTCACTCGGCTCCAATAACGGCAAATTAGGATTATACGCAATTCCTGATTTTTCTAACTGCTCTATCGTATTGCTCCTTCTCTCCTGCGGCGTTATCACTTTGCCACTCTTGAATTTATCAAACAGTCCCATACATATCCTCCATTCCGAAACAATTCCAAAGCTATTATCCATACTATATCACATATGCGAATGGTTGCACATAGCCAAACAAATCCTTACCCACGAGAATAACTTAAAATCTGCCGATTACATATCTGCTCATAAAACCTGTTTCGGTTTCCGCTGCTTTCATATACCTCCTGAATAACGCCTTCCCCCAGAAAAAGCACTTTGCCGCAATAGCTTGCAATAAGCGGGTCATGCGTCACTACTACCACTGCCTTGTGATTCTCCCGATTGATTCTTGTAAAGCAGTCCATGATATTCAAAGCGGAAGGCATGTCCAAATTTCCTGTCGGCTCATCCGCCAGAATAATATCCGGATTATTCGATAAGGCTCTGGCAATTGCCACCCGCTGCTTTTCCCCACCCGAAAGTTCATAGGGATATTTCTTCAAAAGACCCGATATTTCCAAAAGACCCGCATTTGTGTCAACAACTGCCCGCATATCCCGATAGCCTCTACGGTTCAGCACCATTGGCAGCATAATATTCTCCTCCACGGACAGGTTTTCCATAAGGTTAAATTCCTGAAACACAAAACCAATCTTATTTCTTCTCAATGCCGCCAGCTCCTCCGTTTTGAGCCTGCGCACATCTGTATCCTCATAAAAGATGCTCCCCTTGGTTGGTCTGTCCATGGTTCCTATCATTTTTAACAGTGTCGTCTTCCCACATCCGGAACGCCCCATAATCCCTATAAAATCTTCCCTTTCCACCTTGAAATCAATCCCCTTTAAAACGGGGTATTCTCTGTCACCGGCCACCCTTCGCACGATGGAATGGTTATAGCTTTTCCTTACCCCGCATATCCTCACCAGACTCATTTTGCATTCTCCTGTCTACTCTTTCACAATAGCACCCATGTTCTTTTGAAGTATTATCCTTTTCGTCCAATAAAAGTACGCAATATTCAGGCATATGAATACTATTTGAAAAGGAATATATTTACAAATATAATAGTGTATAAGCATATCTTTGTCGGCCATCTCCGCAAACATATACACGCCGGACAATACAACCGACACTGCAACGGGTATTTCCAGCGCCTTCCGATACTCCGCGGACATGGCTTTACCGATTGCCTTTTCTGACATTCCAATGTGATACAGTATTCTGTACTTCCGCTTTGAGGCCGGCATGTCCCCCTGCATTTTTAACGCAAAAATTCCGAAGCAGGACAAAAGGCAGAAACCTCCCGCAAATACGCTGATGATTTTGACAAAAAACATATTCTCGTCCGCATCCCGTAAAAATGCATATCTCCAGAATATGTCCGCATCTTTTCTCTGAAAACAGCTTTCGTACCGTTCAAATTCTTCCTGTAAATTTCCCTTCTTTGCAATAATGTGATATGTATTATCCTTATAAGCGGCGATTACCGCTTCCGGCAATACGGCAAATTCACGCAGGCTGTCCGGCTTTTCCGTTCCGAAAATGATTTCATTTCGCACCTCCGTAACCGCAAGGGTACTCCCGTCGCCCAAATACAGAAAATCCGGCTTTTCCACGTCCAACACGGTCGTTTGATTTATCCAGACGGCCTGCGCAGCTTCCAAATGCATGCTATGCGAGGTCTGTCGGCTGTATTCCCTGTCCGATATACAGAAACAGCTTCTTTCTTCAAGCCCTATATCTTCTTTATTTATATATCCCATAACGGCCGGTAGCTCAACCCCGTCTTTTCCAATCATTTCCTCAAGCAAAACCTTCGAATCGCCCTCCCGCATTACGCCTACAAAACCGTAAGGGTATTCCGGACTGTCCGCATCCTCTGGCATTCCGGAAATCACTGACCAGCCCGTAAAAAATAAAATCACGAAATCCAACACGAGCATAATGAACAACAACCTGCAATTGCTCTTAAACCGATAGTAAAATTCATTTAAGGTAATTATATGCCTGTAATAAAACCGCCGAAACATCTTTAAAAGCATGAGAACCAGGCTTCCCCCAAATGACATTATGATATAGATTCCTGTCAGGCATACTGCCATACTGATCAAATGCTCCGAAAGACTGTCCTGCCTTAGCAGACGTATTGCATAGACGATCAGACCACCGCCCACAATTGCCAAAAAGCATGTCCTGTCATGCTTTTGTTCCTTTCTTACTTCCCTTAGCTGCATGTCCGACAAATCCCGTTTGCAAAAATACAGGATCAACAACGGAAGCTCCAAAAGAAACAGCAGAAGGTTTATTTTAACGACTGTTCCAAGAACCGCCAAGGCGTCAGACGCTGAAAAAGCGACTCCATATTGCAGCAGTCCCAGAACAACCACCGGCACGACGGAAATTATTCCTCCTGCCGAAATGCCCAAGAACATGGAAAAAACGTAAATCAGCAAAAATTCTACAGCAAAAAATCGAAATATAAACATTCTGCTGCTTCCCAGCATCAGCAGAAGACTGAAATCCTTATTTTTCGTTCTGACATAATATCTGGTAGCATAAAGCGTAAAGAAAACCGACATGACACCCGCAATCAGAAAAAACATGGTACAAAGCCAATCCATATTTCCGGCTTTTTCGTTTAATTTGTATTTACCGTTTACCACAAAAGCTGTTCCAAAAAACGTCTCTAACGCAACGGACAGGATCATGCTGAAGGAATACAGCAGCATATTTTTCTTGTCCATATTTTTGTAAACCATTTTGATCAGCATCCCGGCTTCCTCCCTACGGCCCTATGCTTTTCAGCACCTTCTCAAGCATTTCCACATATTCCCTGAAATTGGAGATTCCCGTTTCCGTAAGTTTATATGAGCTTTGCGGCTTTTTGTTGACAAACTCTTTTTTACAGCTGATATAACCCCATTCCTCCAGCTTCGTAAGCTGCGCGCCAAGATTGCCGGAGGTCGCATCCGTATATTTTTTCAATTCCGTAAAATTTTTCTCCCCCGTAACCAGCGCTGATATAACGGAAAGCCTTAATTTATTGCCAAACACCTCCGGCATCGAAGAAATGTCCACACTATCGCTCCCCTTTTCCCTTCAAATAAATCCCAAGCAATATCATTCCCACAGACATGGTAATCATCGTTAAAATCATATCCAAGCCTACGTTCACATTGTTTCCATGAAAGCGGGCCACCCTGATTTCAAATCCCGTTCCCACGAAAATCATATATAAAACCGCAATTGCAGAGGATACCCACTGTATCAGCCTGTCCTGTATAATGAAGCCCAAAACAAAGCAGCCGATAATCGGAAACAGAAAGGTCAGCGTCTTCTGGTAAAAATATACATTCTGTTCCTCATAATTCAGGATAGAAAAAAACATTCTGAAAGCCTCCCCGCCAATCAGAAGGATGCCCCAAATATTTATCAGACTTAAGCTCAAGTCATTGTTCCGCCGCTTCAATTTATAACGATAGACCAAAAACAGGACAACATATCCGATTATCGTAAGGTAATTCAAGCTTCTGAAAAACATCCACAGAGAATATCCTACCTGCTCCATTCTGCTTATGATTTGAAACAGAACAGCGGATAACAGACAGGTCACGGTGTTAATCACACCGATCAAGACAAAAAAATCGGCTATCCGGGAAAAATCGTTTTGAGTTCTGTCGATTACTTTTTTAATCAGGTTGACCTCTTCAATTGCTTCCGTTACATTCTGCATCCTTGTCTCCTCCTTTAGTCTATTTTATAGACTAATCTATATTATAGGCATTAATTCAATTTTGTCAAGGGGGATTTGTCAGGAAAACGCTGATTAAAGCGCTTCCCGCACCGGATTTGCGCTGCGAAGCGGCATATTCCTCTGCAAATCCGTGTGC
>CAMWYL010000321.1 GCA_947178465.1 uncultured Lachnospiraceae bacterium
CACGCAGCAGGATACGGCATCAGGAACGAATCAAGGGACAACAGACCCGGATCAGGCAGATACGGTATCGGGTGATGACGGCAGTGCAGGGACGGAACAGAGCAATACGAGCGGTTTTCCGTCTTCGTCCGGATATGCACACCCGCTGGATGTACCGGAGAATGATGATGTGATAGGCAAAACGGTAATTGTTGCCGGCAGAGCGGTATTTTTGATGAATAACCATGACGGACAGGTGTATGGTATTCCCGGCAATGATTCTGCGGAGAATCAAGCCTCCACAGAGGAACAGACCTCAGCAGAGGAAAGGGCCGACTCAGAGAAGGATACATCACAGGAGAGCGGGGATGCGCCTGCCACGAGCGGAACAAGAGATAAAATCAGCGTTACGATTGAGTCGAATACACCAAAGGACAACGCGATTCCACAGAGAAAATACTACAAACAGAAGAGTCTGACCTCCTATGAAATCGAGGATACAGTCAGCACAATCGGACGTCTGGCGTTTGCGGAGAGCGGGCTGAAGGAAATCGAAATTCCCGAGAATGTGACCTCGATTGAGTATGGTGCCTTTATGGGATGCGTCGCGCTTGAGAATGTGACGATTCCGGAGACCGTGAGCAGTATCGGAACCAAGGCGTTTGAGGGAACACCATGGTTGAAGGACTGGCTGAACGGAGAGGGAGAGGAGAAGTTCCTGATTGTCGGCGATGGTATTTTGCTGGCATACAGAGGAAGCGACGAACATGTTACGATTCCGGACAATGTGAAGCAGATTGGTCCGGAGGTCTTTAAGGGACACACGGAGATTGTGGATGTTGATATACCGGAATCTGTTACGAAGATATGCGCAGAGGCCTTCCGGAATTGTAAATCCCTTACCGGTCTGACCGGCTGTGAGGGCTTGAAAACGGTTATTCGCGGGGCTTTCTATGGTACGCAGATTTCAGAGAGCGATTTTTAACAACGAACTATTGGAGATGACTTGATGGAGAAATTATTTTGGGGAATGGTTGGCGCCTGCACCGCAGCGTTTGCTATTCTGCTGGCCTTGTATCTGAATAAGATTGGTGTCATTAATCTGTCACCGAAGGCTTCCACGGAGGAGTCCTCTACGGTAATGGAGGAGGAGACGAGTGCTGTGGAGGTATCGGTAAATGATGAGGAGAGAGCATCACAGATAGATGCGCTTGTGGCGTCGTCTCAGAACCAATACGCGGATGCGATGAAGGTTTTTGAGGAGGCTTCCGAGGAAGCAGAACGTGATTCACAGGGGACAGATACACCGCAGGACGGCACAAATAATAACACAAGCAGCAATACAGACAATCAGGGCGGAATAAAGACGAACCCTGCTGTTGACCCTGACAGAAACGGGGCGAACGGTTACTTTAAGGAGGATCCGAACGCAATTTTGGATGAACAGGAGAGTAGTCGGGAGTCGGAGGCGCAGGAGGAGAAGCCGGAGTCAAAATCAAACAGTGATTATCAGTATACACTTTACCCTGATCATGTGGTGATTACAAAGTATTTGGGTACAAAGTCGGATATTGTGGTTCCGAGCACGATAGAGGGAAAGCCTGTTACGGAGATTGGGCCGTCCGCCTTTGCAAGCTCTAAATATCTTGTGCGGGTACAGCTTCCGGATACTGTTACCACAATGGGCGACAATGTTTTCAAGAGCAGCCTGCTTCTGGTTGAGGTGACAATGCCGGAGCAGCTTACCTCTCTGGGGGCGGGAGCCTTTGACAGCTGTGAGGCCTTGGTGCAGGTTTCAATCCCGGATGGAGTGAAAGAGATAAAGGATAAAACCTTCAACGGCTGTGGGGAGTTGACCAAGCTTACACTGCCAAATGATATCACGCGGATTGGGAAACAGGCGTTTTATGAATGTGCCAAGCTCGAGATGACGAAGCTTCCGACAAGTCTGACAGTGATTGACGACGAGGCCTTTTACGGCTGTGCAAAGATTGCGGTGGCTAAGCTTCCGACAACACTCACCAAAATCGGTGTCAGTGCGTTTGAGGACTGTATCGCACTTCCCGCGGCAAAAATCCCTGCGGGTGTGGAGACCATAGAAAATCTTGCGTTTTCAGGGTGTGTCGGCATTACGGAGCTGACCTTTAAGAGTGGTACGACCGTGATTGCGGATGAGGCGTTTTCGGGGTGTGCAGGCATCACGGAGATTACATTCCCGAAGTCGCTTGTCAGCATCGGCGAGAATGCCTTTTCGGGATGTACGGCGCTTGCGACGGTTTCGATACCGAAGAATACGCTGAGTATTAAGGCCGGCGCTTTCTCAGGTTGTATATTTACAGAGGTAACGATTAATAAGGTTTGCTCCTATCAGGAAAGCTCGTTCCCCAGCGGTATAACGATTGAGAATTATTAGGCAAGGCTGTGTGGATATGGAGGTAACGGAAAATGAGGAAAAAAATACTTTTATTGGCGCTTTGTATACTGATGCTGGCAGGGGTGATAACACCTTCGTTCACGGCAGCGGCGCAGGGGCCGACCTATACGGCGATGCAGGACACCTATTATACGAAGGATAATTGTGTGGTGTATGCGGAACCTACTTATACCTCAATCGTGCTTACGACAATCGGTGCAAATGTTCCGGTTTCGGTCATCGGTATGTATTCTAACGGATGGTATCGCATCAATATCGGCGTAATCTGCTATGTAAAGGTGGATTCACTGACTACTGCAGGTGCGATAGGCATTTCAAATGCTGCAGACGCACAGGTGGCAGACGCAAAGAGAACGGCGGATGAGCTGGGATATGAGTTTGTATATCTTACGCTGAATAAAGAAAAAATTATCAAGAAGGACATTTTTAACAGCTATATAGGCAGAAAGGTGATTTTGTACGCGAAGATTGATGATGAGTTGGGGGTATCCTTCAAGATGCTCTACAATGATAAGGTCAAGAAGGATATTAACTTAAATTATATAAAGACCGTGACCACTGGAGGAATGGGGGATCGCGTTGTATACTTCGATTTTATTGAGGACACGGAGCTTTTCGGGCAGATAGCGATTTTTCAGTTCCGGGAGGGCTATGACAAGGCCGTGGATATTGAAATCAATGATTTGAAGGATACTTATCTCCCGATATACATGAATACCTATTATACGGAGTTCAGTGAGTTTGCTTATGCGCCGGTGACGCAGGTGAGCGATATGCGGATCATAGAATATGAGATTCCGAACAGCCTGACGGATAAGCAGAGGGAGAAGATGGCAAATCTCAGAAAGGGCATTAAGTACCAGAGCTACGACGATAAGGACTACCGCAACAGCATTAACGGCAGGCTGCGGAAGGACACGGAGTATGTTGATTATGAGTATAAATAATATGAAACGAAATGCAGGCTGGCTTAAAAAACAGCCTGCGTTTTGCTTTATATGAATCTTTGCAGAAGCTTTTATTTATATCAATTTTCTTGATTTTCCGCTTTTTGCAGAGTATCCTGAGTTTTATGCCACGTATTTGCTGCAAAACATAAGGAACCGGCACGTTTACAGTGACAAATTTCGCCTCAGTGTGGTAGAATTAAATCAGATACCGTTGGCAACGGAGGAGGACAGAATGTATGGCATTGACTATTGGGCTGCCCTCTTTAAAGCAAGGACATGGGAGGAGATGAAAGCCATGGCTGCAGGGAATGAATATTTGCAGGAAGCTGCCCATACGATATATGAGGTTAATTCGGATCGGGTTATCCGCGAACAGTGCATCCGGCGGAGGGAGTATGATAATCAGATGAATTATTATAGAACCACCATTGTGTAAACAATAACCTGTTGGATATTGTTTACACCCCGCTTTTCACATTATAGGGATTGCAACTTTACATAACCTGTGCTATTATCGTTTTAGAAGTGTACCAACTGTATTAATTCAAATAATACAGTTGACATTCGAAAAGGTTGTACGACAAAGAAACAGGGAGGCGAATAATGGCAGTAAAAAAAGCCGGACCGGTTATTGAGGTAAAGAATTTATATAAGGTTTACCGTATTGGAGAGAATAAGGTGAAAGCCTTGAACGGCGTCAGCTTTTCAATCAATCGGGGAGAATTTTGTGCGATAGTGGGAACCTCAGGTTCCGGAAAGTCAACGCTGCTGAATATGCTGGCGGGCTTGGAGAAGCCGACAAAGGGGGAGATTATCATTGTCGGTGAGCACATGG
>CAMWYL010000322.1 GCA_947178465.1 uncultured Lachnospiraceae bacterium
GAGGATACCTGTTTATTACATAAACGGTGTATTGGCGGAACCGGAGACAGAGAAAGAAGCGGAAAATCCTTTCGGGAACTTATCCCATTCGGAAATGCTTGCAGAGACGGAAAAGGCGGAGGTTGTCTCATTTGACTTTTTTGACACATTATTTATGCGCAGCGTATGCAGTCCGCAGGATATGTTCCGGATAATGGAGATACAGTCGGGGATACCATTTGTGCGAATGCGTGACAGGGCAAAAAAGTATATCAGGGAAAACTATTCACTGGATGAACTGTACGGGCAGATGGAAATTTTGGAAGAGATGCCGCGTGGACGGATGGAAGCGGTGAAAAAGAAAGAGCTTGAACTGGAGAAGAGGCTGCTTGTTCCACGCAGCGGGCTGTTGTCGCTGCTGAAAGATTTACTGAGAAGAAACAGGGAAGTTTACATTGTCAGTGATATGTACCTGCCCGGGGATTTCTATACGGATGTTTTGAAAGAATACGGGATTGAAGTTCCGGACAAGGCAATTCTGCTGTCCAATGAACTGGATGCAAACAAATCCGACGGTACGTTGTGGAGACATTATGCGGAAAACATTGTGAGGGGCAGAACGGCACTGCACATTGGAGACAACATGAAAGCGGATGTCGAAATTCCGAAGGCTTACGGCATAGCCGCATATCATACGCCGAATGTATGGGAAATGCTTCTCCGTTCATCACTGAAGGACATTGCACCCCATATATGCGGGATATATGACACAAGTGTCATGGGATGTGTGCTTGACAGGCTCTTTGAAAATCCCTTTGTGCTCAATCATGCGGGTACCGCCGTAAACATCGGGAGCAATCATGATATGGGATACTGCGTATTCGGACCGGTGATATTAACCTTTCTGCTGTGGCTGGACAGGCAGAGTAAGGCGGACGGAGTCCGGAAGCTGGTGTTTATGGCAAGGGACGGATACTTCTTAAAAGAGGACTTTGCGTATCTGTGCGGGCTGACGGGAGAACGAAGGGAATGCTGTTACGTCGGAATATCCAGACAGCTTGCAATGGCCGCGTCAACAGAGACAAAACGGGATTTAACGGAATATGCATCCATGCCGTACACGGGAGGCATGGCGGAGCTGTTTGAAGACCGGTTTGGCATCAGAGGGGTGCGGGAGCGGGAAAATAAGCGGATGGATGATTATATTAATGAATATCTGCCTGAAATAGAGAAGAACCTTGCGGAAGTAAGAAATAATTACACGGATTATATAAAGGGATTTGAACTCGGTGATGACTGCGCGGTTGTGGATATAGGATATTACGGGAATAACCAGAAATACCTCAATAAGCTCCTGCAGACGGAGATGAGGGGGTATTACATGAATGCAAACCTGTCCGGGGAGAACGGAAATGCCGTGGAGCAGAAAATGACGGCATGCTTCCAGAAGGATGGCGATGCAACCGGGGAACGGAGCCGGATTTTAAAGAAGCAGATATATCTGGAGAGCTTTCTCACGGCACCGTACGGAATGGTAAAAGCGGTGGACGGAAACGGGAATTTCCTGTGTGCACCGAACGGTAAAAACCAGGAGCATTTCAGAGACAAAGAGGAAATGAATGAAGGCGTAAAACGGTTTATTGCCGATTACATGGAGCGGTTCGGTGATCTGAAAACAGAGCCGGACAGGGAGTTTGCTGATGAATATTACGGATGCTGCTTTGGCGGGGCATTGGAGTTCGCGGAGGAGGTTAAGAAAAGCTTTTATAACGACAATGCGATGATGAACAGGATAGAGTCGGGTCTGTTTTATTAGCGGACGATAGAGGGAAAAACGCACCTTGACAATTTCATACTTTACATCAGAAACGCAAAACATATGTTCGGAAAAACTTGACATTTTTTAATAAGAGTGCTATAATGCGTATGTAGTTGCGGATATAACTGATGAAGGCAGGAGAGGTAAATGTTATGCTGAAGATATTGGATGAAAAAGAGCTGAAGACAGATGATGAAATTGAAGAACTGTATAAAGACTGTAAATATCTGTATATTATTGACAGCTATGACAAACTTGTAGAGCATAACGGTTATCTTTATTGTGTCAGTACATCAGATGATTCGTTTGACCAATTGATTGACGAAAGAGAAAAATTACGATTAATGGGGAAATTGTGCGTGCTCGGCGGAAGTTACAACAACGGAAGTGCAGCGGGTGTACAGTACGAGTATAAGGAACAATAAGTGTTTGGTGGAGTGTATTATAGTCGGCAGGGATGTCAATATGATTAAATTTATTATGGATACAGGAGCGATGTTTACCTGCTGTAACAGTAAAACATTCGATATACGTCTGCATGAGAAAGATATGTCAGATAGTGAGACAAAACTGTTGGGAGGTTTTGTTAAAGGTTCATCCGTGAAATTTTATAAATGCAGAATGAAGCAGTTTACCATAGGAAATGTAGATATGGGTGAGCAGAATATTTGGATTACATTTGATGAGAGGGTAACGGATGCCGTATTGGGAATGGACATTTTGCAACAAGTTATATTTGCGGCTAATCCGTATAATAAAAAGATGTATTTCTGTGAGGATGCCGATGATTATAACGATAACTTCGAATTGGAAGCAGTTTGAAAAATATTTGAATAAATAAAGATGAAAAATCTGATGTAAAGTATGAAATTGTCATACTTTACATCAGATTTTTTGTTGAAAGAAAAGACGGAAGGAAACTATATAGGATAGGCAAAGTGTATCGTTGAATTAAATTATAAGGGGAATGTGACAATGGAGATACGAAATAAGCTGTCTGATGATTGGAATGGAATAAAAGAGATAATTCCATATGGATTCGGATGGGAAGCGAGCAGGTGCATTGATAAATTAATAAAAGATTTTTCAATTCCGTTTATTATAGACAATGATCCGTTAAAGAAAGGAACGGATTATAAGGGGATACCGATTTTGCCATGGGATGCCGTTAAAGATAGCATAAATTGCAGAAAAATTGTGGTAACAACAAGATACAGACAGTATTACAAGATTGCGAAAAGCCTTGAAGCGGAAGGGTATGCATATGGAACTGACTTCTGTAATATAAAAGAATTCATTCCCGAATGGTACTGGAAAAACAAAAAGGAATGCTGTTTATATACGGTGGACATGACGGTTTCGGCAAAATGCAACTTTAAGTGTAAGAACTGCAACATGTTTATGCCATATTATAAAACAAATGTCAGGTATAGTCTGGAGGACCTGAAGGCGAATATTGATCAATTTTTTAAGATTGTTGATTATGTGTGTTATATAGGTTTTATTGGCGGAGAACCATTATTATTTACACAATTAGAAGAATTGATTGAATATGTAAAATTAAATTATTTGGATCGGGTAGGTAATTTTACCATACATACAAATGGGAGCATTGTGCCCTCAAAGCAGTTGACAAATGCAATCAAAAAATACAATATCACAGTGGCAATCAGTGATTATGGCGTACAATCACCCTGTAGGGATAAGATGCTTGATACCATTGCATATTTGCAGGGACAGGGAGTGTATACGGATGTGAGATCATCATTGGAATGGCGTGATGTAGGTTTTCCGGAAAGTCCTTGTGATTTCAATGATGAGGAGCTGCGGAAACATATGAAATCCTGCTCGGCTGATTGGCGGGGGATAAATGATGGAAAATTTTATTATTGTAATATTGCGTGGAGCGCTGAAAAGGCAGGGCTTGTAATGCTTGAGCCGGATGATTATCTGGTGATGGAGGAATTGGCGAAAGATGTAAGTAAGGGCAAAGAATCGTTACTGAAATTAAGTGAAGGATACTTTGACAAGGGGTATATGAGCTTCTGTAGGAAGTGTGGCGGATGTGGTATGGATAACACAAAGCTGGTAGTGCCGGGAGTGCAGCTTTAAAGATGATTCTGGAAAAATTTGCAGACAGGAACAGAAACTTATGATTATTTGTAGAATGATATAAAATAGAATAGTTTAAGAAATAGTGAAAGAGAGGAGAAAAATAAAAATGAAAAAAAAAATTATTGTGTATGGTTTAGGAAAAAGATTTAGCAAATGTAGAGGTTTTATTGAAACTCAATATGAAGTGATTGGATATTGTGATAAAGACGATAGTAAGTGCACAAAAGGACTGAAAGAATACTTCATAAAAAAACAAGATCTAAAAAGGTATGAAGCTGATTT
>CAMWYL010000323.1 GCA_947178465.1 uncultured Lachnospiraceae bacterium
CTATGGAACCGTCCTTATTCACGGAAATAGACGTAACCATTTCATCCTTCGCATCACCCTTGTCCGCTCCTTTACCCGACGACGCACCCTGCCGGTCCGTATCCCCGCAGGCAGTCAGGCCGAGCACACATAGAAACAACACGCCTAATACTTTCAGCCTCATAACTTTTTTCATATCTCTCTCCATCTTCCTATCATCTTTTCTATATTTTTGGGAACTGCGTCCATTATACCCAACTTATTCCATATTTTCAAGTATTTCAAGGCTTTTAAAATTTCTATCTAACAGCCTTTTGCACATTTGCCTGCAAAAATGCCGTAATTCCTGCAAAACATCCTCCCTGACCTCGAATGAAAACAGCTTCTCCACAGGTGTTCGCATAATATAATCAACGGTGTATGCCGCCGTCTCCCCAAGCGACTGCGCCAACGCCTGAGGGAATTCCCCGTTTATCATAATCGCCTTCAACTCAAAAATACACCTCACCAAGCGATTATCAAAGCTTGAAGAGGTAATTGCCCGCAGAGACTGGTATAAAAGCTTAAGCATTCCCGTCTCATCATTATTTTCTCTTGTATAATAGTCACATATTTCCAAGAAATACATGCCATAATATGCTCCTGCAAAGTCCTCCCGCAGCGCTTCAAAATAATTTGAAATCTCTGCCTCAGACATGGTATAGGAGCTTCTTCCCGCATATAGCCGGAACTGACCAAAGGAAAAGGGATTCGTCGGCGCCATCAGACGGTTCCCCGGCTTTCGGGAGCCTCTTGCAAACGCCGATATCTTCCCTCTTTCCTTTGTCAGCAGAACCACTCTTCTGTCATACTCCCCGATTGGTTCTGCCTTGATGACGATTCCCGTCAATACCACGATTTCCTGCATTCCTAAACTCACGTGTATCTCCTGCCCTGTCTATGGCGCTTTCCATTTTAGGATGCTCCTTATAAGCCAAATAATCGCGTATCTGCCCTGTCCGCATAAACCGGCTCCATCCATCCTCGTACATCTATATTCATATCCTTTCCGTGTGACGATATTTTAGCGGCCATTCACAGTCGTAGCGGCTGTTCGCAGTCGCAACGGCCGTTTACAGCCGTTTGCCTACACAGTTAGGGTGTGCTTATGCGCCGATTTTATTCACCGTTATCCCGTTCAATCTTCTTTCGAATTGTATCCGAAGTTTTTAATAAGAAAGTCGCTGTCGCGCCAATCCTTCTTGACCTTTACCCACAACTGCAGGTTGACATGCCGTTCCAGCAGTTCTTCAATCTCCGGACGGGCAAGCGTACCGATCTTCTTGAGCATCGCGCCGCCTTTTCCTATGATAATGCCCTTGTGCGACTCCTTCTCGCAGATAATGGTTGCCTCAATCTCCACAAGCTTTTTGCCATATTTCATCGCCTCAATCGTCACCGCAACACCGTGCGGAATTTCCTCATCAATGTTGCGCAGCACCTTCTCACGAACAATTTCCGCCACAATCTGACGTGTCGGCTGATCGGTAATCGTGTCCTCGTCATAGAACGCCGGCCCATATGGCAGATATTTCATAATCTGCTGCAGCAGTACCTCCGTGTTATCCCTCTTCAGCGCAGACACCGGAACGATTTCCGCAAAGTCAAGCCGGGTCCGATAGGTTTCGATATATCCCAAAAGCTGCTCCCGCTTCACCGTGTCAATCTTATTGATAACCAGAATAATCGGCGTATTCACCTTTTTGAGCTGCTCGATAATGTGCTGCTCCCCCGCGCCGATATAATCTGTCGGCTCCACAAGCCACAAAATCACGTCAACCTCTTTGAGACTGCGCTCCGCCACATTCACCATATAATCACCCAGCCTGTTCTTGGCCTTGTGAATCCCCGGCGTATCGACAAAAACAATCTGCCCCTCCTCAGAGGTATAAACTGTCCGAATGCGATTCCTCGTTGTCTGAGGCTTTTTGGACGTAATCGCTATCTTCTGCCCGATGAGACAATTCATCAGTGTTGACTTTCCGACATTCGGGCGCCCTATCAGCGCCGCAAAGCCGGCCTTATGGTTTTCCTTCATCTGTTTTATCCCTTTCTCCGGTCTGCAGTACATTTTCCGGGGCGGCATCCTCTCCCTGCATCAACGCCATTCCCGGCTGCGTCCCTGCTCCCGTCTGCATATATACCTGCTGCAGAAGCGCTCTTTCCTGCTTCCGCTTCTCCTCCGCTCTTTTGCGCCGTCGGATTATCGCCCTTATAATCAGCGCAAAAATACCTATTACAATCAGAAATACCACGATATTCGGAATATGTATGATCAGCCCGATTGCAAAATCCACCAGACCGTCGCCGACCGCGTACAGATTTGCCCTGAAACCGGTGCCGATTCTGTCCCATACCCCAACCTGCTCCTGGGGCGTATACCGCACGACCTCCTTTATGTTCAGATAAACCGTACTGTAGTCGATCAGATTATCGTAGGTTCTCAATTGGGATTCCATGCTTTCCAGCTGATATTGTACCTCCGTCAGCCTGCTCTCCAACAGAATGATATCCTCTATCGTCTCTGCCTGCTCAAGAAGTTGCAAAAGCCGCTCCTGCTCCTTTTGCAGCATTCTCTTGTGGCTTTCCAAATCTACATAGCTGAGCGTGACGTCCTCCACATTTTCCTGACGGTAAGTGATATTGGCATTTCCTTCCACCATCTCCAGAAACGCATTCAAATTCTGCTTGGGAATCCGCGCCGTCATGCTTCCGGACCGATTCGTATCCGCGCCACTCGTGCTGAAATACTCCGTATAGCCGCCAAGTGCCTCCACCGTCTGATAAAGCTGTGCCACCAGCGCATCATATTCCGCCGTCTCCACGCTCATATTCACCGTTTTAATCAGCTTCCTGGAGGAAACCGCCTGTTGGGCTGCTGTTTCCGTGGTCAATTCCTCCGCCATCGGAGCCTCGCTCTCGGTAAACACTGTATTGTTCGACACCGCAATTCCTTCATAGGCAGCCGTGTCATATGCAGCGCCTGTCGTACTTGCACCGCCCGCGCTGCCGCCACAACCGGCAAGCGCAAGCATTAAGGCGGCAGCCGCCCCCGCACACATTACTCTTTTGCAAATATTTTTATTCTTCATATCGCTTTAACACCTTCAAATCGCCATAATTAATGAAACAGGTTCTCTGTACTGTCAAACAGTTCCCTGTTTTCTTCAATCGACTGACCGTTTCCTACAACACATACCGCTTCCTCTGACATTATCGCATCCAGGTAATCCGCAAGTGCTCTGATATCCTTCTCTGTGCAAGATAAAAGCTCGTCACGCTCTTGCTGAACCTCCTCTAACTCCAGATTGGTCAGGAACGCGCTTGAGGAACGTGCACCCTTCTGCGCCGGCGTCAACGGAACATCCAGATCGCTGACCGCACCGATAATGTATTTTGTCATTGTCTTCTCATCGGCGGTAAAATCCCGAAGATAAGCCGCAGCCTTTTCAAAGGTATCAACGGTTTTCTTTAAATTCGGGTCTCTGTAAGACACAAAGTAACTGTCACCGGTCTTACCGAAATTGCACATGCAACCGTAAGCCCCGCCCTTTACACGGACATTGTTCCACAAATAATCATAGCCCATAATGACCTTCAATGCCCGAAGCGCACCGGTATACGGATAATCCTTCCCATGCTTGAAGTTTCCCGCACGGCACACATACTGAATTTGCGCCGAGGTTGAAAACGCTTCGTTTTTCTTCGTCGGCTTCAGTTCAAAGAGCGCCTTGGGAACCTCCTGCGTATAAAGCTTTGCCTTGAGCTTCGGCACAAGCTTCTCCAGCGTCCGGTAGCCCTCCTCTGTCGCCGTAATATCCACCATCATATTCTCCGGTCTGAAAATGCAGCGAATAAGCATTGCGAGCTTCGCTGTCAGTTCCTCCTTATTCCCGTCAAAATCAGCAGTCAGCTTCTCTAACAGCCTATAACACGGGATTCCGCTTACGAGCTCTGAAACTGCCGCAGTCTCACTGAAATAGGACATTGCACGAACCGCCGCAAGGGAATGTCCGGCCGAGGTCATGTCGCTCTGCATTCTGGACTTCAGCTCCTCAATAATTTCCAATATTCTGTCCTGATCCGCAAGGCTTGAGGTCGTCATAATCTCCGTAAGCAAGTCAAACGCAGCTTCCAGCTCCTCATACATCGCCTTAGTTTTGACTTCAAAGG
>CAMWYL010000324.1 GCA_947178465.1 uncultured Lachnospiraceae bacterium
AACAAACACCGCGCACATCGACATGATCAGCGTCACCGTAATTGTGGAAATCCTGATCCATTGAGCAAACTCAATTCCTGAGTACAAAATAATGCGGTAGTCGGCAATCAGAACACCGATTATAAGCAGCACGAAAATCCAGATGATGGTGGCCTGCCTGAAGTTCTCCTTAAATGCCTTGAAAAAGCCCTTTACGATATAGCTCTCCTCGTTTTTAACCATCTTAAAGCCCATGTAGTACGCCGCCGAAAAGGATGCACCCATCGTGATAATCGGAATACTGCATAACAGGAACATCAGATTCAGAATCATAATGTCAGCGACCTTATTCAGAAAGTTCATCAACGGGCTGTCCAGTTTAAACATCTGTTACTCCTCCATTCTTGCACAACCTGTATATTACTGCAGGCTCTTGTATACCTGCTCATAGTTGCGCTGCAGCTTCTGGTGCGTGACGAGCGCCGCCTCCGCTTTCTGCGTCGCCTTATCCATAATCTCGTCAAAATACTTCAAAAAGGTATCCGCCACGATTCCGTCATATCTGCCCGAAACAATTCCCGCATTGAGGTCCGCGATAATCTCCTCCTTGGAATGCGCTTTTCTGTAGGGTTTATCTTCCCGCGCGTTCACAACGTACTCCGCCACCTGCAAAATCGCGTCCTTGCTGTTCATGGCGCCACCCTTGAGGCCTCTGGGATAGCCGCTCCCGTCAAAACGCTCGTGGTGTCTTGACGCAATGGAAATAATGTTGTCGGAAATCCTCCCCTCGAGGGTCTTCTCCATAATCTCAATATGTGTGTGAATCAGGTTCTTCTCCGCGTCATCCAGCACCCTCGGCGCGTTCAGAAGGTCATTGGGCAGCGACAGCATCCCAATATCATGTAAAAGAGACGCATAATAAATCTCGTTCTTGTCTACCTCGCTGATACGAATCTTCCTTGCCAGCTCCCTGCTGACATAGATTGTCGCGATCGTCTCTGACACCATCTTCTCATCCTTGAGGCCCGTGCAGTACATGAGCATTTTCAGATACTTATCCTTCTCATCATCCGACAGCAGGATATACTCCATGCTCTTATTAAATTCTTCTCTGTACAGGCCGTCCTTGAGCATGTCGAGAATGTTGGTCTCCGTGACAACCTGCTCTAACAGCGTGCAGACCTTCGGGTCAAACTTGGTTCCCGAATACCGCTGGAACAGAGAAATATCAAACTTCTCACCGAACGCACGCATCCATATGTCCATAATCTCCGCAACCTTGAGGATTTCCAGTTCAAACCGATAGCGGTACTCTAAATCCTTTGTCTTGGTGTAGTCCATATGATGATACAGAATCATCTTGGACAGCTCATCCAACGGTGAAAGGTACTTTAGAAACAGGTAGCCGTATACCGAATGCGGAACGGTATTCTTCGCGTCAAAGGTGAGCTGCTTTCTCACATCATCTGTCTTGTACGCACCGATGTCATGCAGCATACCAAGCACCATCATGTCCGCAATCTCGTATTTCTCATAATTTCCTCTGCGTTCCAGCAGCTTTGACATAATATAGCTCACTCTCATTCCATGGTGAGCCAGCGGCTTATCCATAAGCCGAAGGGTCTCGTATATCAGATTACACATATCTTTACTGGTAATATATTCTACTGACACGTACCCACCTCCTTCATTTATTAATAGGAAGGCTTATTTGAAAACGCGCTCCATGGGCGTATATCGAATGCCTTCGCTTATTTCCTCATCATGTGTGTCACAAAAGCCTACCTTATGGTAAAAGTCTACCGCATAAGGCGCCGCGTTGACGGTAACGTGATCATGCCCCTCCTCACACAGCACATAGTTGCAGATATATTCTATCAGGTTCCTGCCGACGCCCATCTTATGATACCGTTCATCCACAAACAGCAGTGAAATGTGCGTCTGATTCCTCAGGCTGATCATTCCAACCATCTTATTGCCGTCAAAGGCAGCAAAAAGCTGATACAGGCCTATCACGAACATTCTGTAAAGTACATTGTCCGTAATAAAATCCTGAAAACTCTTGATACCCTCCTGCGTGTAATCGGTGGCTTCAAATTTCATAAATGTGCGCCATGCGAGCGCCATCGCGTCATCCCATTCGCTACGGTAAGCGGAACGTACTGTTATCTTCATAAATCCTCATCCGGCGGTGGAAGCACCACATTTTCGAGTGGCAGCCCCTTCTGCACCGCATCTGCGTTTTTCAGCGTCACTTCTGCAATTGCGCATACGGCCTCTCTTGTAAAAAATCCCATATGCGAGGTGACAATCACATTCGGGAAGGTCGTAAGCCGCGCCAAATTCTCGTCATCCATAATGTCATTGGAACGGTCCTCGTAGAACACGCCGCTCTCTTCCTCATATACATCAAGCCCGACCCCCGCAAACTTCTTTTGCAGCAGCCCGTCTATTAAGTCCTCCGTGCGTATCAAATCCCCGCGTGAAGTATTGATCAAATATACGTCATCCTTCATCAACTCGATTGTCTTAGCCTGTACGATATGCTTTGTCTCCGGCGTCAGCGGACAGTGCAGGGTAATTACATCCGCATTCTTGAAAAGCTGTTCAATCGTGGTATATTCCACATCAAGGCTTTTGTTCGGATAGGGGTCGTAGGCCAGTATATTCATGCCAAAGCCCTTCAGAATGTTTATCATCGCCTGACCGATGCGTCCCGTTCCTACTACGCCGGCCGTCTTCCCGTGCAGATCCATCCCCATAAATCCATTGATGTTCATATTAAAATCACGTGTTCTGGTGTAGGCTCTGTGCGTGTAACGGTTGACCGTCAGCAACAATGCCGTCGCAAACTCAGCCACCGCCTCCGGCGAATAGCTGGGCACCCGCAGGACCGGCATCTCATACTTTGCCGCGGCCTTAATGTCTACATTGTTAAAGCCGGCACAGCGGAGCAAAATCGCCTTAATTCCCATTTCCGCAAGCCTGCCGATCATATTCTCATTCAGATAATCATTCACAAATATGCACAGCGCGTCATGTCCTGCCGCCAGCGGTATCGTCTCTTCATTGCAGGGTACCTCAAAGAAATGCAGGTCGATGTCATATTCTGCGCTCATCGGCTCAAAATAAGTTCTGTCATACGGCTTTGTTGAATAAAATGCAATTTTCATAGTTCTGTCTGCCTCCATAAATCATTTTGCCTTTAGTTTATGTAGCAAACGGAAAAAAATGTGGAGAAACAGCCATTTTTAACTATTATACCACATTTTTTCCAAATTGAATATGCAATTATGACTTTTGTCAAAGCATTTTACCTAAAAATATTACTCGCAGATAAGAAAACGTTCCATGGCCGCCGCAGCTTCCTTCTCATCATCGCCATTCACGCAAACGGTAATTGTCATGCCTTCTGAAGGATTAAATGCGATAATACCCATAATGCTCTTTGCATTAATACTATACTTCTCACATTCGAGTATGATTTCACTTTTGAACTGATTCGCAATCTGCACCATCTCAGCTAACGGATGGTCATACTTCTTATCAATGTCCCTGACCGTAACTTCTTTTCTCAACACATTAAACTCCTCCACAACGTCAATATCATAAACACCGATTCGGTCTGAAAATCAAGTCATTCCCTATTGTCCTTCTTTTCATAATAAAAGTCAACAATTTTTCGGGAATATTCGCAAAATCGTGTTTTTCACGAAAAAAACGGCTATTTTAGGTATTTCATTAGTATTTTCTGCAAAACGTCAATATCTATCGGCTTCGCCATATAATCGTCAAAGCCCTTCTTGATATATTCCTCTCTGGCCCCCACGACCGCATTGGCCGTAAGAACAACTATCGGCGTCCCATAGCTTGCGATACTCTCGTTGCTCTTCAGATACTGCATCAGGTCCGTTCCGCTTACCTCCGGCATCATGTCATCCGTCAAAATCAGGTCGTAATTCTCCCTGTCGAGATGATTCATCGCACTCTGCCCGTCACTTGCGCGCGTCACGTCGATTTGCAGCATCTCCAGTATGGAGGCGATGACCTCCAGATTCATCTCATTATCATCAACAACAAACACCCGCTTCCCGGGAAATTCGGCAACCTCCGCGTGCTCGCCTTCATGTACCTCCTCATTGCTCAGGCGCTCAAAGCGCGATTTATAATCACCTATCGGCTCCCGGGATATCACATGCTG
>CAMWYL010000325.1 GCA_947178465.1 uncultured Lachnospiraceae bacterium
TCATTCTGCCGATCCGCGGAAAGCATCGAGACAAGCGGCAGCTTTCGAAGCACCTTGACATTCCACAGCCCAACCACACAAAAGCACAGCAGAAAGAATGCGACCGTCTGAAATATCGTGTCCGGAAACAGCATCCATGAGGCACGGAATGCCCGGTTATATGCGGACAACAGCATCGCGGTAATAAATTGCGAAAGCAGTGCGCCCAATAAAATCCCAATCACAAGCGCCACCATCCCCATGCACAGCGTCTCCGCAAAAAACAAACGCGCCGTCGTGCGCTGCTCCATCCCCATAATCATCTGTAACGCAAATTCCTTCTGTCTGCGCCGTATCATATATTTATTCACATAGCTTACCAGAAACACCATCAGACAGGTCAGCGCAGTCACTGCAAGCTTCATCGCCCTGCCCAGCATGGTAATGTCAAATTCGACGCCGATATCCGGCTGATAACGGCTGCTCGTAATCGACAGAAACGCATAGAACATCGCAACACACAAGGTCAATGTTACAATATAGATGAGATAATCCCGCACGGAACGTCTTGCGTTTCTAAGAATCAGTTTAACGTACATCGGAAAAGTCACCTCCCAGCACCGCCATCACATCAAGGATGCGCCCGAAAAACTGTCTTCGTGTGGCATCTCCGCGCAAAAGCTCGGTAAAAATCCGCCCGTCCTTCAAAAACAGGATTCTCTTTGCATAGCTCGCCGTAAAAGCGTCATGCGTAACCAGCAGGATCGTTGCATGAAGCTGCTCATTCATCCCCCGCATCGTATCGAGCAGCATCTGTGCGGAGTGACTGTCGAGCGCACCTGTCGGCTCATCCGCGCAAATCAGCCTCGGATCGTTGACAATTGCCCGCGCGCAGGCACAGCGCTGCTTTTGTCCGCCCGACACCTGATAGGGAAATTTGCACAGAATGTCCGCAATATCCAGCTTTCGGGCAATCTCCTCCACCCGCCCGTCTATCTGCTCCGCCGGAACCCTGTTGATTGTCAGCGCCATCGCGATATTTTCGCCAAGGCTGAGCGTATCCAACAGATTAAAATCCTGAAAAATAAAGCCCAGCTTCTCCCTGCGGAAGCGCGCGATTTTGCTTTGTGCCAGCTCCGTGATATCCGTCCCGTCCAAAAGAATATGACCCGCACTCACTGTGTCAATCGTCGAAACGCAGTTGAGCAGGGTCGTCTTTCCGGAACCTGATGCCCCCATAATCCCGATAAACTCCCCTTCCTCGACCGCAAAGCTGATATCGTCGATTGCCTTTGTAAGGTTCTCCTTTCCTCCGTAGTACTTTTGAATATTTCTCAATTCCAATAAAGCGCTCATGTTTTATCACCTCTCCCATACATTGTACAGGAGCCGGAAGCCGGATGGTATCAGCTTTTCTTACCAAGTTCTTACAAAAATGAAAGAACTTCCGCTTTACCGTACGCCAACAAAAGGATTCCTGTAAAATATCAACGTAAATACCGTCCTGCCGCCCCCGTCCGAGCAGGCCTCCAGCCCCACACCCAGACGCTCACACAGCTTCATGCACAAATACAGCCCCATTCCCGTAGCACGCCCACCGGTTCTCCCGTTCCTTCCGGTAAAACCCTTCTCGAAAATGCGCGGCATGTCCTCCGGCGGAATCCCAATTCCGTTATCCGCAACCGCCAGCAATACACGCTCGTCCTCCTGCGTTATCCGGAACTCTATGACAGGAGTGTCGTTTTTATACTTCACAGCGTTATTCAAGAGCTGACTCAGAATGAATACGAGCCATTTTTCATCGGTATACGCAGTGATGTCGCACGGCTCCACACAAAGCTGCACCTGATTTTGCAGTAGGAGCTGTTTATTCTGTGCAATTGCCTGATGCACCGCCTCCACAAGCGTCAACTCCCTTATGCGGTAATCCTTTTCCGTATGCTCGCTTCCGGAAAGATAAAGCGCCTGCTCCACATAGTGATTCAGGCGCTCAAGCTCAAGCAGAAGCGGCTTCTGTATCGCAGTCGGATTGTTTTCACACAATAGGCGAATCGCCGTAATCGGTGTTTTGGTCTCATGCACCCACTGTTCAATCTGCTCTCTGTACTCCCGATTCTCCCGCTCTGCCGCCGCTACCCGTTCCAGCATGGATTTGTCCGCCAGCTTCAATATTCCGTAAAATACTCTGTCATCCGCACGCAGCGGTTTCTCCATAAGCTCCGCAATCAGATACTTTTCCTCCAGTTCCTCCGTCAAATCCAACAGACGCTTTAAAAAGCCGCACCGCCTGTAATAACACCATGCCATATATGCCGCCGCTACCGCAAACCATATCAGCAGTACAAATCCGACCGTATCCGCAGTGTTGCCTGCTGACAGCAAAAACAGCGACAGCAGTACCATGCACAGCACCTGCAATATCATCGCCGGTATATTGTCCTTCAAATACTCCGCAAGCCGCATAGACAGCCTCCCTTCACACGATATAGCCCTGACGGTGCTTTGTCCTGATAAAATCAGACAGTCCTATCCCCGCAAGCTTCTCCCGAATACGTGCTATATTCACACTCAGCGTATTATCGTCAATGTACATCTGATTATCCCACAGATACTCTATCAGGTCGGCGCGCGGACATATTTTCCCCGCGTGCCTTATCAGGTAATAAATGATTTTCTGCTCATTCCCGGTCAGCTCCACACACTGCCCCTGATATTCCAGCGTCCCACGCTCAACATGCAGCCTGACGCCACGACAGTCCAAGGCAACCTCCCCACAGTCCGGATAAGCCCTTTTCAACAACGCCGCAATCTTTGCCAGCAAAATCGCCGTATTGTACGGCTTGGTGATAAAGGCATCCCCGCCCAGCATAATACTTTGCAGCTCATCCATATCCGTATTCCTTCCGGTAACGAAGATAATCGGTATCCCGTATTTTGTCCTGACCTTTGCACAAATCCGAAACCCGTCTTCAAGCGGAAGATTGATATCCAGCAGAATCAACTGCGGACCAAATCGCTCTATCTCCTGCATTACACTGCCAAAGTCATAAATGACACCAACGTCATATTGATTTGCCGTCAGCAAAACGCGCAGCTCCTCCCGTATCACCGCATCATCCTCAATCAGCATGATTCTGCTCTGCATCCGCGTTCTCCTCCTCCGTCATCAACCTAACTCCCATACGCCCGCTTCTGCGGGCATATAAGTCAGGATGGTGAAATTTTAATTTCACATTATTATCTCCGCATCGTCTGACAGGCGAATTCCCGCCGCCCGCAGCTTCCGCTCCAACTCCCCGGAATCCTGATGATACACACAGCCTTCCATGCCAAGCCGCAGGGCCGCCTCAATATTGGCAGGAGAATCGTCGATAAAATAGCAAGTTTCCGGTGCCAACCCCATCACCTCAAAAAAGTCCAGATACGCCTCCCGTTCCGGCTTGAGGTATCCCTGCTCGCAGGATATCCAGATTGCGTCCATATAGGCGATGGATGCGATGTTTTTTGAGAATCGTCGGAAGCGGTGAGAGGTATTCGACATCAGATACAGCTTATTTCCTGCCGCCTTCAGCCGCCGCACCAGATTTTCCATTGGCGGATTCGGCTCCTGCTCCATCCGGAACTCTCGGATAAAACACTCTACGGTATCATGCAGCTCTGCCGGCACTCTCTTGCAGACAGACGCGATTGCTTCCTCATCCGTCATGGTTCCCCGATCCATCATAATCCACTCGACCGAGGCACACACTTCGTTTTTTATCACTCGGAATGCCTCATCTGAGTCCGCATATTTTCTGATATACTCATTCATGCCGTACTTGGTCAATACATTCCCCATGTCAAATACAATATTTGTTTTCACGTCCATCCTCCTGCCGCTTTCAATAAACACCCAAAAATTCCATTGCAGATTGTACAAAAAGACTCTATATATCAATGCATCACTGAAATATAGAGTCTCCTGTTCAATCCTGCAAATATCCTGTGGATATTTTTCTCTCAGATATCTTTTCTTCGGATATCTTATCTTACAAATATTTCTTCAAAGCATCCACCTTGTCCAGCTTCTCCCACGGAAGGTCAAGGTCGTTGCGCCCGAAATGGCCGTAAGCCGCCGTCTGCTTATAGATAGGGCTTCTCAAATCAAGCATCTTGATAATTCCCGCCGGGCGAAGGGCAAAGTTCTCACGTACCAGCTC
>CAMWYL010000326.1 GCA_947178465.1 uncultured Lachnospiraceae bacterium
GAAGTACTAAGTCTCACACAGGAGAATGCATGGCGAATAAATTCGCCTTAAAAACGGGCATTCTCCGCATGGATTTGAGATTCCGCAGAGCGGAAGTTAGCATGAAAAGCAACATTTTTCGCGCGTATTGGAATGTATCTGTAAAAAAACGAATGTTATTTTGCATTCTTTATGCGGATTTGAGAGCAGCATAAATAAAATAAGAAAAATTTGGGTATCAAAAGGCATTTGCACATTTTCAATGAGGCGAATGGCATAAAATATTGCGAAGCTGCCTTTGCGGAGGCGAATGAGATTTTCTTAATATTTCGTTGTATTTCAGCAATTGTGGGGCAGGACGCCCCACAAAGCCCGTAATGCGCCACGGATGGCGCATAGAGGGCGGTTGCATCCGTAGTTATAACTTTTACCGAAATATTTAGAAAATCCGGTTGCCGCAGCCGGCAGCGTGCAATATTTTATGCCATCCGCCGGCCGAAAAGCCTTAGATACCCTTTGACATCCAAAATCAGAAAATAACGAGAAGGTGGTGAACGCAATGGTAGAACTCGACCAGATGAAACAGGAGTTACAGACCTACGAAAGTCCATTAGCGGAAGTGAGGGATTCACTTTAACCTCGCTGACAAGGAAAAGCGAATAGAAGAATTGGAGCGGGAGATGGAGGCGCCGGGCTTTTGGGAGGACGCTGACCGTGCCAATAAGCAGATGAAGGAGCTCAAACAGCTTAAGGGAACAACAGAGCAGTGTAACGGACTTAAGACGAAATACGAGGATATCGAGACCCTGATTGAAATGGGCTACGAGGCAAATGATGCGGAAATGATTCCCGAAATCCGTGAGGAGCTGGACAGCTTTATTGAGGAATTTGAGGCACTTCGGATTCGCACGCTGCTGTCCGAGGAGTATGATAAGTGCAACGCGATTTTGAAGCTGAACGCAGGTGCAGGCGGTACGGAGAGCTGCGACTGGGCCGGAATGCTCTATCGGATGTACACACGCTGGGCGGAGCGCAAGGGCTTTGCAATCGACGTCCTTGATTTTCTGGACGGCGACGAGGCAGGGATTAAATCCATCACCTTTCAGGTAAACGGGGAGAATGCCTATGGGTATCTGAAGTCCGAGAAGGGTGTGCACCGGCTGGTGCGGATATCGCCGTTCAACGCGCAGGGAAAGCGTCAGACCTCCTTTGTGTCTCTGGATGTCATGCCGGATATTGAGGAGGATTTGGACGTGGAGATTAACGAGGATGATTTGCGTATCGACACCTACCGAAGCAGCGGTGCGGGCGGACAGCATATCAACAAGACCTCCTCTGCAATCCGAATCACACATATCCCGACAGGAACCGTCGTACAGTGCCAGAATGAGCGCTCACAGTTCCAGAATAAGGATAAGGCCATGCAGATGCTCAAGGCGAAGCTGTTCCTTTTAAAGCAGGAGGCCAATGCCGAGAAATTATCAGATATTCGTGGTGAGGTGAAGGAGATTGGCTGGGGCAACCAGATTCGCTCGTATGTCATGCAGCCCTATACCATGGTAAAGGATCACAGAACAAACTTTGAATCCGGAAATGTGGATGCCGTTATGGATGGCGCACTTGATGGATTTATCAATGCATATTTGAAATGGAAAAACACGTCGGCCAATTAGGCCGCGAAAGCCGGTATCAGGAGGAAGGGAAAGCATAAATCTGAAAAATCATAAAAAGTGTACCATAAATTCTTAAGAGCTGTCGTTATCGGGTAATTGTTCCCATGCTATACTTTGGAACTGAAAATATCAGTATTTCACAGTATAGGAGGGAATGTTTATGGCATTGAAAGCAGTAATTTTTGATTTGGACGGGGTGATTGTGTTCACGGATCAGTTTCATTATCAGGCATGGAAGAAAATGGCGGATGAGATGAATATTTACTTTGATGAGACGATAAACAACCGGCTCCGGGGTGTAAGCCGCATGGACAGTCTTGAGATTATTTTGGAACGTTATAATGGTGAGCCGCTCTCACAGGAGAAAAAGGAAGAGCTGGCTGCACGGAAAAACGAGAATTACCGCGCACTTTTGAAAACTATGACACCTGATGATGTGACGGATGAAGTGCGGGAAACACTGGCGGAAATCCGGAAGCGGGGATATAAAATCTCGCTTGGCTCATCGAGCAAAAATGCAAAATTTATATTGGAAAGAGTGGCGCTTCCGGACGCATTTGATGCAATTTCCGATGGAAATAATATCACAAAATCCAAGCCGGACCCGGAGGTATTTTTAAAGGGAGCGGAGTTCCTTGGTGAAAAACCGGCGGACTGTCTTGTTGTGGAGGACGCAGAAGCCGGAATTGTGGCCGGGATTGCCGGGGGCATGAAGACTGCCGCAATCGGGGACGCTGTAGGCTGTGGAAAGGCAGATTATACACTTGAAACCTTTTCTGATTTACTGAAAATCCTTGTATAGTTTAAACCGTGTTGCAAGACAGTGTTTTCTGCCTCGCAACACGGTTTTGAGGTTATAAAATGAATTTAATCTCCGTAAAACGGATCTCGAGTGGATCCAGGACAGCAGTGTAGGACAGCTGGTTTTTCTCAACAAGGCGAAGTTCTTTATGGAAACCGGGAACACACAATCCGCGAAGAAGGTCTGTGTCCTTTGTATTTAAGGGAACGCCACCCAGACTGATCCAGATATCATAAGCACTTCCATGCTCGCGGTTCACGAAATATTCCCTGATTTCATAACGCCCATTTGCAAGGTCATTCAGACTGAAGTTTATACGCAGTTTCCGCGACATATCAAATGCAGAGTAACGGTTTGTTTCCGTGATGTCAAAAAGTTCTCCTGAGGCAAACAGATTTCCGTAATGGACGTAATTATAGGTAATGATCTGGTAGCTGTTGTCGGGCTTTCTGGTTATGAAATAGCTGTCATTTGTGGCAATCAGTTCGTCACCGAGCATATTTGCGAAGTAAAAGACATAAAACACATTTTTGCGTAGTCCGTTCGTCGTATAAATACCGAGTCCTCCATGGAACAGGGTGTCCGGAAGGGGATTTTCTTCAATCAGATCCGTGAGGCTCCAATAACCAAAGCTTGCAAGTCTGTCATAGTTTTTCAACAGATTTTTCATGATATAGCAGGACTTGAAACAGGTATCATTGACAAGGTTCCTGTGTGAAAAAGTAAAATTCCATTCCGTCAGATATACCGGAAGGTGGCTCAGGTTCAGTGATGCAAGCACCTTGCGCAGACTGCCGATCCAGAGCGAGAAATCATCTGTGCGCTTTGGGAAGGTGGAGGCTGTGGCGCGTCCGATATAATAATTTTGATTTCCGGTTGGAGGGATGACATCTGCATAGTAGTGGGCGTTTATAAATTCGGGCAGACAATCATGTTTTCTTGTGTAAGCGATAAAGGCGCGGATCCAGGAATCGTTTCCCAGATTTTCCATATACAGCAGGGAAGGTGAGCCGAAACAGATTTCCTTGCAAACCTTCTTTGCGGAACGGAAGGTATGCTTATAAAAGCGGAAAAACAGAGAATCATCGCCAAAACCAAACATGGATTTTGATGTCATCGGTTCATTCCAGACACTAAAAAGCCATGTGGTTACTTCGGATGCACCATAGCGTTCTATCAAGTGTCCTGTGAAATCTTCAATCAGGAGTTCCCATTCGGACATTTCTCGCGGCGGGCTTGTGATGAAGGGGGAGTAACACACTGTTTTTGCCGGATCTGACGCCAGCTCACGCGGCATGAAAGAATACTGGATCAAGGGCTTTAAACCGATGGAGAGCAGGAAATCAATGACCTGATCCACAAGGGTATAGTGAAAAGCAAGCTTTCCGCCGGTGCGGTTCACGACCATCATATCATCAGAGAGAATCCCGTGGAACTTAATATATTTGTATCCAACCCGGGTCTGCAGATCTACGAGCATTTTTCGGATATCAGAGTTGAGTAGTTCCTTCGCACGTCCGACAGCGATAAAGCTTTTGAAATTGTGTGTCAGATGCTTTAACGTTGTGGATACAGACAAGTTATCCACTGTCAGCTCATCTGTGTAGTCCGGTGAGGAGCGGTAGTAGGAGGTGTCAATGTCACCCAGGTATTTTGTGAGCAGGTGGAGATA
>CAMWYL010000327.1 GCA_947178465.1 uncultured Lachnospiraceae bacterium
GATACCCGTAGGCACATTTTTGAGTTATATCCCGATGCTTCTGGCGGCAGTGATTGCGACTGCGATGCTGATTACCGCAATCTGCATGTGCTTTTGTATATTTGCCAAGAGCACAAAGGAAGCAAACAATTATATGACGCCGATTATGTTGGTGATCATGTTTGCGTCCATGGTTGGAATGATTCCTACCGTGACGCTGGATTATAAGATGTCGCTGATTCCTCTTGTGAATGTGTCGCTGCTGATAAAGCAGGTGCTTTCACAACAGGTAAATTGGGTGCTTGCAGGGATAACGGTTCTGGTTAATGTCGGCTATAGTGTGATTGCAATATGGATTATTGCCAAGATGTATGACAGCGAAGACATTCTGTTCACGGACGGCTTCCACAGCTTCCGCGTTTTGCAGAAGCGCTCGGATATCCGTCAGGGAACCGTGCCCGCAATGGGCGACCTGTTGATGAGCATCGCGATATTGCTGTTGGGTATGATATATATAGGCAACATTGTCGGCGTCCGCAGCATATTTGCGGGAACAGTCGTAAACCAGCTGATGATATTGGCAACACCTCTGGTTATAACATGGTACATGAAATCCGATAAAAAGGAACTGTTTCATCTAAATGCTCCGAAACTGCGTGCCGTTATCGGGAGCCTCATTTTCTATATCGGCATGTATCTTGTGGTAATTCTCGCAAGTACGGTTCTTGCCATGATTTTCAAGGAAAGCACGCAGAATGTCAATGCAACCTTCGATGTAATCATGCAGCAGCCGTTTATTCTTCTGGTTATTGTTATTGCATTGATGCCTGCAATCGGTGAAGAGCTGATGTTTCGGGGACTGATATACGGCAGCGTGCGCACTGGGGGCAGCGCGGTACGGGCGGTTCTCGTATCGGCGCTGATCTTCGGCCTGTTCCACATGAGTCTTGTGAAGCTGATACCGACGGCGCTCTTGGGAGTCTGCCTGGCGATTGTTGTCGAAAAAGGAGGAAGTATTTTCGTATCCATGCTGCTCCATTTTATAAATAATCTGATATCCGTGATTGCGATGAGCTATCCGGAAGCATTGGAAAAGGTACTTCCGTTTTTGACAAAGGACAGCTTCTCAGTCTCTGAAGTCTGCGTTATGACAGCGATTGCCGTTGCCTGCATCGGAGCAGGGTATATGCTTTTGGCATACTCGAAAAATAAAAATTAATATCGGTCCCCTTGTTTCGACAAAATATTCTTTCCCATCGTGCTATGATGGGAAAGAATATACAGGGAAGGCAAGGTAGGATAAAATGGAAAAGCAAACAAACACATCTCAAATTCCAATAAACACACGCACAGTAGGTACACCGGGCGGCATATACATATTATATCTTGAGGATTATGTACATACATTTATCAGAAAATTACTTCCACAGCAGGCGGAGATAACACTTTTGGGAAAGCGTTATGAGGAGAATGGGCGAAGCATCCTTGTAGTGTCAGGAGCAGTACAGAAGGTATTTTCCGAGGAGGAAGCAGATCTGCAAAAATATTTTCCCAACTGTGACTATTTGGGGACGGCAAGGCCTGAACTGAATAAAGACGGAGGACTGCGTCTGGAAATCGGGCTTAAGAATACGAGCGTTGCTCTGGATGATTTTTATATTTATTATGACCAGAATGAGGAGATGCAAAATTATCTGGTAGAATGGAATCTGCAGCATAATACCAAGAGCCCGCGCGAGGAAGGCTATGAGGTACAGCGGGAATACCGGACAAGGGCGGAGGCAGACGACGCTGTGCGATACGGGCGAATCGCGCAGGCTTATAACCGCGAAGAGGCAAAGGTCAGCTTTATGTGGAATGTGATGAATGTGCTTTGCCTGGGCTTCGTGATGTGTGTTATGGTATACGGGATTATTTCCATCAACAATTATCACAAAATGCAGGATATGCAGGAAACCATTGATTATTGTGTGGCGTTTATAGAACAAAATATGCAGTGGGTCACCGGTGCGGACAAGTACGTACCGACAAGTGCGCAGGTCTCTGCAGATAACGGATTGCAGGATGCGGATATGACATCAGAAAATTCGGCGGGAAATTCATTGCAAAATCCTCAGGAGCTCACAGGTGCAGAACAGCAAGGCGGAGAGCAGAATATAGCGCAGAGCGTGCAGACTGCGGAACAACAGAATGAAATGCAGGGCGCGCAGAACATGGAGCAACTGAGTGGAGTGCAGGATACGCAGAATATGGAACAGCAGAGTGGAATACAGAACCCGCAGAACGCGGAACAGCAGAGTGAAATGCAGAATAAACAGGATGCGGAACAGCAGAGCGGGACGCAGAACACGGATTCGCAAAGCACCGCGCAGTCCGGAACCGCCTCTGTTCCGCAATATTACATCGTGGAGCAGGGCGATACCCTCAGAAGCATAAGCTATGCGGTATATGGCAATTATTCCATGGTCGATGAAATTTGCGAATGGAACAAAATAGAAAACCCCGATAATATTCTTTGTGGTCAAAGGCTTTTACTTCCGTAAATTTAGTGTTATACTGTATCTATTCAGGATTGAAATCGGGGTATGGTAATGGCGGAAATAAGAAATTTTAATCGGAATCAGTACCTTCTGAAAGGAAGTAAAAGCACGGAAAGTACATATGATGACGATGATGAGAGAGACAGTAAGTCCCTCAACAGCATGATTGCAAGACACAGACAGATTAAGCTCTACACGGTGTTGGGAATACTGGCGGTGGTTGTCATTGTGGCGCTATGCCTTTATTTTAATTGGAAAAATATGGTATATTCGGATTACGAGGTGGTGCAGCAAAGTGACTGGACGCGCGCCGGTGAGACGAAATGTCTGAACCTGAACGGCTCGTTATTTACGTACAGCAAGGACGGCATGAGCTGTACGGATACAAAAGGAAAGGTAATCTGGAATCAGACCTATGAAATGCAGAACCCCATGATTCGGACATGTAATCGCACGGTCGCGGTAGGCGATTATAACGGCAGGAGCATTTATGTGGCGGACACACAGGGCATCCTCGGAACAATTGACACAGCCATGCCCATCCGTGATTTCTGTGTATCGGAAAACGGTATTGTTGCGGCTGTCCTGGATGATTCCAAGGTTACGGCGATTTATTTATACAGCATCGCGGATACGTCCCCACTGGTGTACTTTAAGACCACCATGAGCAAATCCGGTTATCCGATCGCATTGGATATTTCCGACGACGGTATGCAGATGGCTGTTTCCTATCTGAAGGCGGAAGGCGGGAAGGTGTACTCAAGCATAGGCTTTTACAATTTTTCGGCAGTGGGAAAGAATTATACGGATAATCTTGTCGGCGGCTATGGCTGCCCCGATGCGGTGGTTCCGTTAATCCGCTTCATGGAGAACGATACAATAGTTGCGGTGGCGGACAACGCCATTATGTTTTATCGTGGCAGACAGATACCGGAAAATCTGATGAATATATATGTATCGGAGGAGATACAAAGCGTTTTTTATGATGACACGCATGTCGGTTTAGTGTTCTATAATTCGACAGGAGAGAATGCGTATCGGCTGGATGTATATGACACAAATGCCAAGAAGGTAAGCGAGATATATTTTGACATTGATTATACGGACATCCTCTTTGACACGGCGGGAATTCTGATTCGCAGTGATAATGAGTTGCTCATATACGACTGGAACAGCCGGTTAAAATACGAGGGAGGCTTCAAGGAGCGTGTTGTATGCCTGCTTCCTTCCGGAAACATTTCAAAATATACCATAGTCACGGATAATACGATACAGCAGATAACATTGTATTAATGCACGGTGCATTAAGCGGAGGAGTAACAGGTTGGAGATTAATTTTCTTTTTGTAACAGTAATAATAGTATTAGGGATAGGTACGATACTCGGCTGGCGCCGCGGATTTTTGGAGAGTGTTGTACGAATTGTATCCTGCATTTTAGGAATATTGGTAGTTGTTATTATTGCAAAGGGAGTCGGCAATTTTATACAGGGCAGTTTCCTCAGCGTATTGATGGCGCTGATCCTTTTGGTGGCTGTCAGAATCATTCACAAGGTGATAAAGCTTTTGGTCGATTCGCTGAAGCTGGTGCGGGCGCTTCCCCTG
>CAMWYL010000328.1 GCA_947178465.1 uncultured Lachnospiraceae bacterium
TGCTGCGTGTTTCCGCCTGTCGGATTCTGCTGTGCAGTACCGACATTCGGCTTCTCTTCAAGGTTCACGTTGCTGTCCATAAAATCCTTCGGGTATTCCGGCTCATAAATCACATCATAGCCCACGATTTTTCCATACAGATCCGCCTCTGTATCCGGCTCCGTACAAATCGCCATATTGGGCGAATAGGCAAACGCCTTCCTGTGAATGTCCGTCACGCTCGCCGGCACAATCACCTGCGCAAGCTTTTCATTATTGGCAAACGCCCGCTCCTCAATCACCGTTGTCGGAGACTGTATCACCACGTTTTCCACCGAGCCCATATTGCTGAAAGCATAGCTTGGGATCGTGTCCACCTTTTTTGACACCTTCACATTCTTCGTATTCTGCATATTCCACAGAGCATATGCATCTATTGTCTCTACCGTATCAGGCATCACATAATTGTCACCCTCTCTTCCGGGCAGCACCTGATAAAGCATTGTCATATTTCCATTGTAAAGCGCACCGTTATAATAGGTAAGGTACTCGTTATCCTCGTCAAGAATCAGCTTGGAAAGACTCTCACAGTCCGTAAAAACGCCGGTTCCCCATGAACTGACATTCTCACCGATTTCGACCGTTGCCAGCGCGGTACAGCCCTCAAAAGCACCGGGGCCTACCTTGGTAATGTTATCAGACAGGGTAATATTCGTCAGTCCCGTACATCCCTTGAACGCATTATAAGAGATAACGGAAACACTGTCGGGTATTTCCACGCCAATCAGTGTCTCCCTTCCCTCAAAAGCACCCTCCCCGATAACGGTTATCGTATCGGGGATTGACACAAAGGTGTCCTCCCCCAGATACGCCGTTAAGGTCGTGCCGCTAATTCTAAATCTGTCATCCTCTGCCGCTGCAACCCCGTGTCCCGCACCTATACCTACGCCAACCAAAGCCATACAGCCTAAGGACAAAGCAACGGCAAGCGCTATCAGTTTTTTCTTCATATAAGTCCCCTTTGCTTTCCAATGCTTATGCTTGAGCATTGCTTAAGCATAAGCATTACCTGCGTTTAAGCAGCTTTATAGTCTCTGCGCTTACGTCCGTTGCTCGTCGCAAACAGTATCACGGATACGCATGCCATACCGATTGCAAGGAACCACTTCGGATGAATCGGGTCTCCCGTTGACGGTGTGGAATCCAAAGTCTGCCCGGCAACAAGGTTGCTTGTGTCTACATAAATGACATACGGTGAAAAATGAGGCGGTACAAATGAAATACATGCAATACCGTCAATCGTCGTGAACCGCGGTGTCAACTGCTGCAGATTGCCATTGTCGGCAGCGGCTACACGATTGTTTCCGCCATACTGTATCAGAACATCCGGTATCGGCATTGTCACCGTAATATTCAATCCATAGGTGTCCGTAATCTTGTTCTGACCTGTTGAGTCATACAAGGAGATATCCATCGGGAAGTATACCAGGCCATCCAAGGAACCATACTGATTCCGAAGCGCCTCCTCTACTGCCGCCGTTGCCTCCGGAGACTCCGTAATTCTTACGATAAAGTTATCTGTGGAGCCCTCCACACTGATAGAAGCCAAATCCTTATTGGACACACCATTCTTTGTGATATAAATCTTATTTCCATCGTCCGGGTTCGACACGGTGTTTGTATTCGACCCGTTCGTACCCGTGCTGTTATTTGTTGTATTCGGCACCGTTGTCGTGGTTGTGTTGGTTCCCGGTCTTTTTGACGGCCTGTCGTCATCATCGTCATCATCATCGTCGTCATCTGACCGCGTCTTATAATTCGCCGTTACCGTTGCCTCCGATGCCGGCATGATCAACGTTGTTGTCGCCGCCGTAGCATTCGCAAAGCCCACACCATTAGTCGCTGTCGTCCATCTCGCAAATACCCTGCTTGCGGATTCCGGTGCATACGCAGTTATGGTAACCGTCTCACCTGCCGCATACTCGCCGCTTCCCGAACCGTAATTTACCGTGAGCTTATACTTTGTTCCACTACTGTCGCCCGGGTTGTTCGGATTATTCGGGTTGTTCGGATTATTCGGGTTGTTTGGATTATTCGGGTTGTTCGGGTTGTTTGGATTATTCGGGTCATCCTCCCCGCCAATCGCCGTATTTGCCGTTACCGTCACATCCGAATTCGGCATCGTGAATGAAGTCGCTGCACTTGACGCATTCAGTAACAGGGATATATATGTACCCGGGTCAATCGTCCATACCTTAAATGCCGTTGAATCATCCGCTATAACTGTCACGGAAGTACCACCCTTAACCGTTACAGGGAAGGAGGATACCATTGTCCCGTCAATTGTTGCCTTTCCGTTCACAACCGTCAGATTATAATCCTTTCCATCCGGTACAACAGAGGAAGGATCTTCTACATAGGTTGCAACAATCGTTCTGTTCTCTGTTACGTTTGAGTATGTATCCGCTCCTTTCAACTGATTTCCGCTTGAATCCGTAGCATCCATGCATATCCAGGTGTCAAATTTACGTCCTGTCACTGTCGGCGCCGCCGGCGGATTCCGAAGTGTTCCTCCACTCTCAATCTCAAAAGACTCAATAAGATTAAAATTGCTGTCCAGGAATCGCAACGTATAAGTGCTTCCCAGATCCACCCACTCTACCTTATCGCCATAAGTCTTATCTAATTCCAGATAAGAGTCATAAGTAACACTCGGATCCTTTGTCGCCTCATCCTCGTACATAATACCCTTTATCGTTACATGTCCCGTAACATCAAAGTCAAATGCCTTCTGGGAAATCTGGCAGTCCTTATTGGGAACCGTAAGCGTGAATTTATGCCCTTCATTTACTCCCGAGAAAGCATAATCACCTATCGCACGCGTCCTCTCCGGAAGAACAACCGCCTCTAATATATCACAGTCAGAGAAGGTTCCCTCCGGAATGTTTCTTACATTCGACGTACTTAAATCCACTTCATAGATTTCCTTATTATTCGCAAATGCATATGGCGCAATGTCCGTAACCTGAGAAAGCAGTGGATTCGTAGACGCATTGATCGTCCTTGTGCCGTAATTTCCATCCGTCACATCCGCTCTGCCGCGTCCCTCCAAGCCCTGTACAATCTTATAGCCGCCGGTACCGTCTTCAGGCGTCTTATCATAGAGTATCATATTCTCATACTCATACTTCGTGCTGTTGCTCGTGTCAATCTGGCACAGACTCTTACAATCACGGAACGGTTGCTGACCCATCTTGTTCATTGCACCGGTGAGTCTGATGCTCTTAAGGTTCTCCGCACTGTCAAAAGCAAAGTCCTGAAGCTCCTCTACTGACTCCAGATTGATGCTGGTCAAGTAATCGTTTCCTCTTTCGTTATTTTCTACATAATAATGCTTGTTATAGGTGCTCCACATGAAGCCATCCCCATTACCATTTGGGTTACTCGCATCATTCAAATCCGTACCATCACTCGGCTTCGTCTTGATATTTTCCTTAAAATATCCGCTGAACAATCCCCCGACCGTATCCGTATCAGGGTTGGTTCCATTAACCAAATCGCCGCCATAGGTTGCATACAATTCATATACCGGACTTCCTATACTTCCGGTGCCGCCCACAGCAGAGCTGAACATCGGGTGCTGCGAATTTATATTAACATCTCTCGTCTGCGGTTCTCCCGGTGCATTCGCATTATTATAATTCGTTCCGGACTTTACATACACCCTGTTAAAGTATACAAAATCATCTGAATTCTCAGTATCATCAAAATATGCCTTAGAATCGATGCTCTGGATGCCGCTTGGCAAATCCATATTAAGCGTTTGCTTTACAATCGCATCATCCATCGCCGGCATTGTGTCTGAATCACTGTTCTTCTTTCCCGCGATTTCATTTACCGTCTCGAATCTGTTTGTAATTTGATAACCATCCCAATCATTATCATTATCAGGGTCGCTATCATTTTTAACCTCATCCTGACGCGCCTTGATGAGTTGTGCATTCACCGTATCAATCTCTTCATAATGCGGATAGTCAATCAGCGTTGCCTTTCCGGTTGTGCGATCCCGCATAACCGTCAGATTGAGCGGTGCATCCGTCTTATAGCAAATCTGGCACTTTGACCTGCCGCTTGTCA
>CAMWYL010000329.1 GCA_947178465.1 uncultured Lachnospiraceae bacterium
TTGTGTTGGCAAGTAAGCTGGAGCATTCGGGCTGCAATGTTATATATGGTCTGGTAGGATTAAAGACACACTGTAAGATTACTCTGGTGGTACGGCGCGAGGAGGAGGGCATCCGGCGCTATGTACATCTGGGTACGGGGAACTATAACGATGCGACGGCGAAGCTCTACACGGACTTGGGACTTCTTACCTGCAATGAGGCAATCGGGGAGGACGCAACAGCCGTATTCAATATGCTGTCGGGCTATTCCGAGCCGTTGGGATGGAATCATCTGGCGCTGGCGCCGCTGTGGTTAAAGGACCGGTTTCTGTACCTGATCGGACGGGAGAAGGAAAACGCCATGAACAAGTGTCCTGCAAGGATTGTGGCCAAGATGAATTCCCTCTGCGATCCCGATATTATCAAGGCGCTGTACGAGGCTGCCGCAGAGGGAGTAAAGATAGAGCTGATCGTGCGCGGAATCTGCTGTCTGCGTACAGGCATTGAGGGGATGCACGACAATATAGAGGTGCGCTCCATTGTGGGGAATTTCCTTGAGCATGCCCGTATCTTTTACTTTGAAAATGCAGGAAATCCGGAGATTTATATGGGAAGTGCGGATTGGATGCCGCGCAACCTTGACAGAAGAGTGGAAATCCTTTTCCCGATACTGAATCCGGAGCTGCGGGAGCGGGTATGGCATGTGCTGGACGTACAGCTTAAGGATACACAGAAGGCGCAGCTGCTGCAGCCGGATGGAACCTACAGCAAGGTAGACCGACGGGGACGCGAAATCTGCAATGCGCAGGAGCAATTCTGCAGGGAGCATGTGGCGGCAGTCGCAAAGAAGGAACATGAGCAGGCACAAGCAAGAACGTTCAAGCCGGAATACAATCAGGAAACCATGAAGCTTTAGGGAAAGGAACAGAGCATGATAAAATATATTTTGGCATCAGGCTCCCCGCGGCGTAAGGAGCTTTTGGAGCAGATGGAGCTTCCGTTTGAAATTTCATCGGCGCATGGGGACGAAATCGTTACAAAGGAGCTTCCGTGGGAGATTGTCGAGGAGCTTTCTTATCAAAAGGCGGCTGAGGTGGCAGAGCGGTACGTGAAGGAAAACGGTGCGCCGGAAGGCGATGACATAACTGTCATAATCGGGGCGGATACCATTGTGGCATACGGGAAGGAGATTATGGGTAAACCCAAGGATACGGAGGATGCGGTGCGGATGCTGACGGCGCTTCAGAATAATACGCATCAGGTGTATACCGGTGTTACCTTGGTACTTTTGTCAGCTGACGGGAACCTGTCGAAAGACGACGCGTGGGATACAGTGACCTTCCACGAGAAGACAGATGTATCGATGTATCCGATGAGCCCCCTGCAGGTCAAAGCGTATGTGGCGACCGGAGAGCCGGCGGACAAGGCGGGGGCCTATGCGATACAGGGCAAGTGTGCGGCATATATAAAGGGTATTAACGGGGATTACAATAATGTCGTGGGATTGCCGGTGGCGAGGCTGATGCAGGAATTGTTTTCAAGGAATTTAATCGGTTAGGAGAGATGATTATGCATGAATATGATGATGCGGTATTAAATTGTTTTCTGGAGAATCAGCTCCGGCTTTTACCGGAAGCGGTAGCGGGCAACATTGAAGAAGCTGAGGCGTTTCTCGAGGAATGCATGGCGGTGGTAGTGGATTCCGTTGATGAGGTGTGGGCTTATTTTGACGAGGAGGGCGTTGACCTTGAAGGTCAAAATAAGGAAGAAATTATAGATGCTCCGGAGGTATTTGACATAGGGGACGGCAGGTATCTCATTGTAGAGAGCTAAATATATAAGGATAAGAAAAGGAAAATAAAAGGTGGAAAGAAAATCAAGTATATCAGTATGGCAGCTTGGGCTGTTTGAAGGATTTGACAGGGACGTTATGGTGATGCAGAGAGATGAGGAAGAGGTCTTTGACGAAGCCATTCACGTATTTTTTGACAAGGAGTATTATGACGCTTATGTCGCAAAGGCGGTAAAATATGGAGAGCACCGATATGCTTACCATGAGGATAAGCTTGGTGAGGTGGTCAATCAGGTTTTCGAGGAGAATATTCCGGGGCTGGTGCTGCATATCAGCGCGAATGCGAATGCACCCAAGAATGTGCTCTGCGATGAGAAATATCTTGCGGCAAGGGATTTGCTCGTGCTTCGGGATGCGGCGGACAGCTATCACCATATGTACATGACCGCAATCGACAGGGAGGAGAAAGAGGCTGCTGTCGCGCGTCTCTGGACAAAGTATGTCTATATTATCGGTCAGCTTCCCGACCCGCGTAAAAAGCCCGCAGAGGGGGAAAAGCCGGTTTTTGAGCTTATGACAATGAAACGCGGAAAAGACGGAGCGCCGGCGTCTGCGGAGGATTTTGACCATGAGTCCCTGAAGATATTTCTGACGGCGGACAGTGCAATGCGTTTTAATGCGGATAAGAAGCCAATCAGCAAATATAAACTCGCAGCGCTTTCGCAGCTGGTGAAGGGAAAGCTTCAAATTGTAATAGAGCCGCACCGGAATTATTGGCTGGAGTACGATCCCGCAGCGATTGACCTCAGCGCGCACCTTGAGATTCCGCGGTTTGATGAGGCCAAGGTAAAGGCGCGTCTTGCCGAGTATTTTGAGATGGATAAGATATATGTCCTTCTGGCGCCACTCTACAGTGATTATCGCGCGTCGCTTGGAAATCCGTTTCTGATGAAAATGGACGAGAAGAACATAATGATGTATTTGTTTGAGAAATATGACGATGCTGTCAGTTATGTGCTGCAGAATCCCACGCTGCTTCCGGTGTTTGACAGTACGTTTCCAATCGGCGTACTGGATAACAGCGACAAAATGCAAAAACTTGAGCTGATTCTGGCGTTAGCGGACAAGATTGGCGTGACTGGTATCGGGTTTGATATGGACACGATGCAGGCAATCGGCTGTAAGCTGTCGTTTATCAAGGAGGCGACAGGGAAATGCGGGGATGTTGAATCGCTTGTCATGAGTGAGGACTTGGACAGCATAAGAAAGGAAAAGGACGGCGAGCTGCAGTACCGGTTTCCCACGGTACCGTTTTGTGACAGGGAGAATGCATACCATGTCAGCGAGGAGCGGCGCACGGAGCTGCTTTCCCATATGGAGCAGGACGCTGACGGAGGATTTGCCTTTCTTGCAGGCTGCAGCATTGCGGAGATGATGGTCTATATCCACGAGGCTGCTTCGCGTTTTGAGAAGGTGCAGGCAGACGAGGATGAAGAGGTGAAGAAGCGTTATGTCCTGCTGCTGAACAGGGCGACGGTATCGCTTACCGAGGCGCTGTGCGAGCGGCCGTATATATTTACGCTGCGTGAAGAGAATGGGGAATTTACCCTGAAAAAGCAGCTTGCGTATCTGATTGTCACGAACCGCTTTGAGGCAGGCAGAAAGGGAGAGGGACGGCTTACACCTGTAAGTATTGATAATCCGGAGTTTATGGATAAGTTATATGAGGCGAGCAAGGCCGTGGTGCTCACGGATGGACCGAATTTGGTATGTCTTGCGGATACAAAGCTTATGAGTGAGGTCGCAAAGCAGTGGGTGAAGTCGGCGCCGATTCGTGCGGAGCTGATGATTTATCTGACACAGGGCTGTAATCTTTCATATAACGAAGCCTCCTATTATTTCCGGCGGCTGAAATCGGATGGCGATATCTTTGTCGAGTTTGTGTCCACGGTTCGAAACGGAGCGTATCCGTCGATTGGAATGCTGACTATTGAGGGACATACGGCGCAGGAGCTTGCGGAAGCAAACGGCTGGAATTATCTTCAGGCGTATGACGCGCTTTTGTCGTTGAAGGAGGACCCGGAGGGAAAGACTGCGGCATCCTTATCAGAGGGAGCAGCGGCACAAGCGTCTGAAACATCCGATACATCGGCGTCGGACGAAACGGAAAAGAAGGGCATATTCGGAAAGCTGTTTAAGAAGTAAATTGTGAAGAAAGGAAGCAATTCTAAGATTTAGAGTTGCTTCTTTTTTAGAATCATTTCCAGTTCAATGGCCTCCCATTCCCCGCTCGGCATTGGTGGCATAGTCGGTTGCCAGCCGCCGCATTTTCTAACCATTTC
>CAMWYL010000330.1 GCA_947178465.1 uncultured Lachnospiraceae bacterium
GTCACTTATGCGTACCGGAAGCTTGGAATGCTGCTGTATCCGGGGGCATTTTATGCAGGAGAGACGGTGTGTGTGCCGATTGGGATACCGCAGGAGATCGTGGAATCAGTGTATCCGGGTGTGGTCACATATACAAGACCTGAGGCAGAGCTGCGTCTTCCGGACAGAAGCCCCGCAGGGAATAAGGGAACCTTTGGAAAGGTGTTGCTGATTGCGGGGGCCGCGACAATGGGTGGCGCGTGCATCCTGTCGGCGCTGAGTGCGTACCGCATCGGTGCGGGGATGGTTCGTGTATTTACCGCACAGGAGAATCGCGAGAGCCTTCTGGTAAAGCTGCCGGAGGTTATTATAAATACCTATTCGGACGATGGTCTCAACGGGCTTTCCGAGACGGAAGCCGCGGCGCTGTCCGCGGCAATGGATTGGGCGGATGTGATTGCGATAGGGCCGGGGCTATCCGTTTCCGATAAGGCGCGGAGCCTTCTCGCGACGGTTTTGACGGCGAATATAAAGCCCCTTGTGGCGGATGCGGATGCGCTGAATCTGCTGTCGCAAAACAGGGAGCTTCTCGACCGACTCACATTTGAGAACGAAGATGTGCGGCGTGATGTCGTGATCACGCCGCATCTCGGGGAATTTTCGCGGCTGATGGAATGTCCGGTGGCGCAGCTTAAGGAGGATCTCATTGCAAGCTGCGAGGCCTTTACCCGGCAATATGATGTAACGCTCGTCTGTAAGGATGCGCGCACCGTTGTTGCAAAGAAGGGCAGGACGGTGTATATTAATTCCTGTGGAAATGACGGTATGGCAACCGCAGGCTCCGGAGACGTGCTGACAGGCATCATTGCGGGACTGTTGGCACAGAAGCTGGCAGGATATGAGGCGGCGGTTACGGGAGTCTGCGCGCACGGCCTTGCGGGTGATATTGCGAAGGATGCGGCGGCTTCTTATTATATCATGGCGCAGGATATCATACAGTCATTGCAATATCTGAAAAGAAGAGCAGACAAAAATTCGTGTCAGGAGACAGGGAATGTGTGTGGAAATGGGGATTAAGATGCATTGTGGAAGAGTATGGGCGGAAGTAGACTTGGATGCGGTTTCATATAATATAGAGGCCATCAGGCAGCGGCTTGAGCCGGATACAAGGATTATGGCCGTGATTAAAACGGATGGCTACGGACACGGCGCCCTGCCGATTGCCGAGCGGCTTGAGCACAAGGAGTGCATATGGGGCTATGCCGTCGCGACGGCGGAGGAGGCGCTGGAACTGCGTAAGGAGGGAATCAGAAAGTCGATTTTGATATTGGGTTATACATTTCCGGAGGATTTCGAGGCGCTGATACGCGAGGAGGTGTGCCTCACCGTGTATATGTATGACACGGCAAAGCAGCTTTCCGATAAGGCCGTGGCGCTGGGGAAAAAGTGCAGGGTACATATCAAGGTTGATACCGGCATGTGCCGTATCGGTCTATACCCTGATAAGGAGGGAATGGAGCTGGTAAAGGCGTTTGCCGACCTTCCCGGGCTGGAGATAGAGGGGATTTTTACCCACTTTGCGACAGCGGACGAGGCGGACAAGACAAAGGCATACGCACAGCTTGAGGCGTTTCAGGGCTTTGTTGACGCGGCAGAGCGGGAGCTGGGGCATGTGATTCCCGTCAAACATTGTGCAAACAGCGCCGCGATTACGGAGATGCCTGAGGCCGGCATGGATGTGGTACGGGCAGGGATTATTTTATATGGATTATGGCCCTCGGCGGAGGTGGCGCAGGCGGGACATATCCGGCTGAAACCGGCGCTTTCGTTAAAATCAAGAATTGTGTATGTCAAATCCGTTCCGCGAAATTGTGAGATCGGTTACGGCGGAACCTTTACGACGGTTCGCGAGACCCGCGTGGCAACGGTGTGCCTCGGCTACGGCGACGGCTATCCGCGCAGTCTCTCCAATTCCGGGTATGTGTTGCTCAACGGTCAGAAAGCACCGGTTTTAGGGCGTGTGTGCATGGACCAGCTTATGATTGATGTGACGGATATCTCAGGTACGGTAAGTGTCGGAGACGTGGTGACGCTGATCGGAAGGGACGGTGGGGAAACGCTTACGATGGAAATGCTTGGGGAGCTTTCCGGTCGATTCAATTATGAGCTTGCCTGTGATATCGGTAAAAGAGTTCCGCGTATTTATAAATAACATGATTTTATAATTTATCACCTTTATTGAATAAATCCATAGGAAAGGGCAAGAATAGGAGTAAAGAAAGAAAAAGTACAAACAAGCTATGGATGGGGTGTATCAGACATGAAGAGAGGAGATATTTATTATGCAGATTTAAGACCGGTGGTGGGCTCTGAACAGGGAGGCGTCAGACCGGTACTGATCATACAAAATGACGTCGGAAACCGGCACAGTCCTACCGTAATCTGCGCGGCGATTACCTCAAAGATGAATAAGGCGAATCTGCCTACGCATATAGAATTGAATGCTGGAAATTATGATATGGTGAAGGACTCCGTGATTTTACTCGAACAGCTTCGGACGATTGACAAGAAGCGGCTTAAGGATAAGGTATGCCATCTTGATTCGCCGATTATGCAGCGCGTAAACAGAGCTTTACAGATAAGTCTTGAGCTTGATACATAAGGCTTTGGTTATTGACGTTTTTTTAATGAAATGATATAGTAGAAAGGTGTAGCCTGCAGATACAAGCAGATTACACCTTTGTTAATCGTTCGGAATATTGATAAAAAGGAGAGATTTTGGAAATGGACGACGGCGGGACTTCGGTCTCTGGTATTATTTTGTTTTTGGTACTGCTTTTTATTGAGGCAATCCTTACGGGCTTCAATAAGGCAATCAGCCTGATGAATGAAAAGGAAATTGAGCGCAGGGCACAGGAGGATAAGGACAGGAAGTCCATCCTGCTCAACAACATTGCGATACGCGCTACGGTATACATCAACTCCATTCAAATGATAACAACGCTGATTGAGTTGGTGATGGGATGCTTTTTCCTTCCGCGTTGGAGCGCGATGTTTTCAACATGGCTTTCACGGCTGGCGCTGTTCCGGAACGTCAGCGACGTTCTGCGCGGCTGGATTGCCCTCATTATCGCAACGGTCTGTCTGATGTACATACTGCTGACCTTTGGTATTCTGTTTCCAAGGAAGCTTGCGCAGAGGTATCCGGACGCATGGGCGTATAAGCTGATTAAACCGATACATTTTGTGCGGACCGTGCTGTATCCCCTTACCGGTATTGTGGCGGTCTCGGCAAACACTTTTCTGCGGCTGTTCGGGTTCCGGTCGACGGATGAGCAGGCAGATGTCACGGAGGAAGAGATTATTTCCATGGTAAATGAAGGCCACGAGCAGGGTGTTCTTGAGGCCGGCGAGGTGGAGATGATCACCAATATCTTTGAGTTCGGCGACAAACAGGCCAATGACATTATGACTCACAGAAATAATATTACGGCGATAGACAGTCAGATGCCCTTTAAGGATGCACTGAACTTCATGCTGCGGGAGAGCAACAGCCGTTATCCGGTATATGAAGAAAATATTGACCATGTGACGGGTGTGCTTTATTTAAAGGACGCGATGCGGATTCATACCTCCGACGAGGGATTGAATCTCCCGGTCGGTGTTGTTGACGGACTGGTGCGGGAGGCCGTATTTGTGCCGGAGACGAAGAATATTGACGACCTGTTTCGGAGTATGCAGTCCGAGAAGAATCAGATGGTAATCGTTGTGGACGAGTATGGACAGACTTCCGGGCTTGTTACGATGGAGGACATTCTGGAGGAAATCGTCGGCAAAATCATGGACGAGTACGACCCCGAGGAGAATTATATTCAGGAAAGCGGTGAAAATGAGTACGTCATAGAAGGCATGACGCGGCTTGACGACCTGAAGGAGCGGTTCAATATCAGCTTTGGAGAGACCGAGTTCGAGACGCTCAACGGCTACATCATATCTCGGATTGACCGCATACCCGACGAGAATGAGAGCTTTGAGGTACAGATTGACGGGTATAATTTTAAGATTGTACTTTTCAATAAGCTCGTCGGGGATATTGTTTCCCGAGTCCGCAAATATATC
>CAMWYL010000331.1 GCA_947178465.1 uncultured Lachnospiraceae bacterium
GTGAGAACTGTATAAATATGGAAGGAAATGAAAGCGATAACGCGGCTGTATCAAAAGACTCGGATACAGCCGCGTTTTTGCCGTTGTGGGAAATTATGGGAATGGGAATCATTTGGGGAGAATACGAAAAAACATGTGGAAATACACTTATGAATATGGTACACTACGTTTTGTGAGTATAAAATAAGGGAACGACCCGAAAATGCACAGTGCACTAAGGAAGGAGTACGGTTATACATGGAGAAATCGCAAAATATTATCGAGTTAAAGAATATCAGCAGAACCTTTGATGACGGCTTTCGGGTGGTAGAGGATTTTAATCTGACAATACAGAGAGGGGAGTTCGTGACTTTTCTGGGGCCTTCGGGCTGTGGCAAGACGACGACGCTGCGGATGATAGCCGGCTTTGACAGTCCGTCGGGCGGCGAGCTTCTGCTCAACGGGGAGGATATCAAGGAGCTTCCGCCCAACAAAAGACCGATTAATACCGTGTTTCAGAAGTATGCGCTGTTTCCCCATCTGAATGTGTTTGATAATATTGCTTTCGGGTTGAAAATAAAGAAGCTCCCTAAGGCGGAGATTGTAAGGAAGGTAAAGAAAGTCCTTGAGATGGTTGACCTTGAGGGTTTTGAGGAGAGAAAGATACATACGCTGTCGGGCGGGCAGCAGCAACGGATTGCCATTGCGCGGGCGCTTGTCAACGAACCGGAAATCCTGCTTCTGGACGAGCCGTTGGGCGCGTTGGACTTGAAAATGCGCAAGGAGATGCAGCTGGAGTTGAAGCAGATGCACAAGCGGCTTGGCATCACCTTCATCTATGTGACGCACGATCAGGAGGAGGCTCTTACCATGTCCGACAAGATAGTCGTCATGTCGGAGGGCAAAATCCAGCAGGTCGGGACGCCGGAGGATATTTATAACGAGCCGAAGAATGCGTTTGTAGCCGATTTTATCGGAGACAGCAATATTTTCAGCGGGATAATGACCGGAAAGCTGCGGGTACGCTTCTGCGGTGCGGAGTTTGAATGTGTGGATGATGTGGAGCACGGCACGATGATTGACGCAGTGGTACGGCCGGAGGACATTATCATCACGACCCCGGAGAAGGGAAATATTACAGGGAAGGTAACTTCTGTTGTTTTCAAGGGCGTTCATTATGAGATTACGGTGCTGTCCGGCAAAAACGAGCTGGTGATACAGTCTACCCGGAAAGCACAGGTTGGAGCAACCGTCGGGTTGAACATTGAGCCGGAAGGGATACATATCATGATTGCGGAGAATATCGAGAACCGCATTGAGACCGGCGTGACGAAGGATTACCGCCTTCATTTCCTCAACGGTGTGCTGGCGTGCGATATTGTCAAGCTGATACCCGGGGCGGCAATGAACGCGGACGGTGTAATCGTGGACGCGGGCGGTGATGAGATTGACATTGAGAAAATACGGGTAGTGGTATCCGTAAAGCCTGACGATATCGAGATGAGTGACGATAAGAACGCAGGAATCCTCAACGGGCATATCATCAATCTGATTTATAAAGGCGACCATTACAGCTATGTCGTGCGGACGGATGAGGACGAAGATTTTATCGTGCATGACGAGGATTTGTGGAATATGGACGACTACGTGAGTCTTGTGATTCCGCCGGATAAGTTTCATTTTTCGCTGAAAAGATAGTGAAGGGAGCAGAGTCGTAGGAATGAAAAAATGGTACTTTTCGAGGCGGCAGCTTGGCATACCATACGGACTGTTTTTGGTATGCTTTGTAGCCGCACCGCTGATAGTGATTATATACTACGCATTCACAAACGGTCAGGGTCGGTTTTCCATGGAAAATCTGTCAGACTTTTTCACGAGCCCCAATACCATAGGGACGCTTGCGTACAGCTTCGGGGTCGCGGTTGTGACAACCTGTGTTGCGCTTTTGCTGGCGTATCCGATTGCCTATATTCTGGCGCGGAGCAAAATGAAGCACAAGACGGCGGTTTTGCTGATTTTCATTATGCCGATGTGGATTAATTTTACGCTGCGGATCACGGCGTTGAAGGAAATCCTTACAATGCTGGAGGGGAATCTGTCCTATTATCCGTTCCTGAATACGGTTATCGGGATGACCTATGATTTCCTGCCGTTTATGATTTTGCCGATATATACAACGCTGCTGAAGCTGGACAACAGCCTGCTGGAGGCGGCCTGTGATTTAGGTGCGGACACGCTGCACACCTTTGTTAAGGTAACGCTGCCGCTCTCCGTGCCGGGGATTATCAGCGGGGTTGTGATGGTTTTTCTTCCGTCAATGACGAATTATGTAGTGCTTGATATGCTGTACAACAGCACCTATATCATGGGAAGTCTGATCGGTGCGTATTTCAGCGCCTATGATTGGCATAACGGCTCCATGATAGCGCTTATCTTGCTGCTGATCATACTGATATTTACATTGTTTACCAACCGTTATGCGGATGAGGAGGAAAACAGCAGGGAGGTGCATCTCAATGGCGAAAAAAATATGTAGCATGGGGTTTTTGTGCCTGATGATTCTGGTGATATATCTTCCAATTTTAATCCTTGCGGTATACAGCTTTACCGATTCTGCGAATATCGGGGCAATCCATGGATTTTCCCTGCAGAATTATATTACGCTGTTCACAAAGCAGGAACTGACGCAGATGATAAGCGGGACGCTGCTGCTTGCGGCAGGCTCTTCGGTGCTCGCGACAATCCTCGGCACGCTTGGCGCAGTGGGGGTGTTTTATGCCAAGAAGCCCGGGAAGCTTCTGATTGGCTCACTGAATCAGGTGCCTGTTGTCAATGCGGATGTTGTGACAGGCTTTTCCATCTGTATCCTGATGATAGGCGTGCTGGGAGTGGACAAAAGCACCTTTATACCGTTGGTGGTGGGGCATGTGGTGTTGTCCGCGCCCTTTGTGTATCTTGCGGTGGTGCCAAAGCTCAAGCAGATGGACAACAGCCTGTATGAGGCGGCAATGGACCTGGGCGCATCGCCCGCTATGGCGCTTAGAAGGGTGGTTATCCCTCAGATTATGCCCGGGATTTTATCGGGCTTTATGCTTGCGTTTACGCTTTCGCTGGATGATTATTTTATCACGAGCTATACAAAGCCTGCCACGTTTGACACGATCAGCACCTATGTGGTCAACGCGACAAAGGGCTCGCAGACGGACATAAAAACTGCTCTTTGGGCGCTTTCCACGATTATATTTATTGTTGTAATATTGGCGGTGGTATTGATGAATGTGATGGATAGCCGCAATATGAAAAAGGCAGGTACAGAGAATGAAAAGAAGAAAAAGATGTAAGGTCGCCGGACGGCGCCTGCGCCTGCTTGCGGGCTTTACGTCCATAGTGGCCGCCGTGTCTGTTACGGATGCGGTATTCGGACAGGCAGCTACGACACAGGCGGCGGGAAAAAGTGACGTCATCACACTTCGGGTCTGTAATTGGGAAGAGTATATGGATTTGGGAGAGTGGGACGAGGAGGAGCGGATCACGCTGGATAACGGGGTATCAATTCTGGGCGAGCGGCCGCTGTATAAGGAGTTTGAGGATTGGTACCGCGAAACCTACGGCAAAGAGGTTCGCGTGGAATATTCCTGCTTTGGCACAAACGAGGATTTGTACAATCAGCTCACCTTAGGAGACACTTATGATTTGGTATGTCCGTCGGAATATATGATTATGAAGCTGATGGCAGAAGGACAGCTCCAGCCTTACTCGGAGGCGTTTTATGACAGAGAGAACGAATACAATTATTACATGAACGGGGTATCTCCCTATATTTACCGGACACTTTCCGAGAACGAGATAAACGGTGAGAGCTGGTCAAAATATGCGGCAGGCTACATGTGGGGAATCACGGGTGTGCTCTATAATCCTGAGAAAATCAGCACCGAGGAGGCATCGACATGGACGCTGTTCAACAATCCCGTGTACAGCAGGCAGGTCACATTGAAGGACAATGTGCGGGATTCCTACTTTGCGGCAGTGGGGGCGTGGAAGTCGGAGCTGCTGAGAGAAGAACAGTTTCTTGCGGATGCGCGCTATCGCGAAAATCTCGGCGTAGAGATGAATGA
>CAMWYL010000332.1 GCA_947178465.1 uncultured Lachnospiraceae bacterium
ATTGAGCTGAGTCAAAAATATCACAGCCGGGGTCAAAAGGGGCCGGCTGTGGCAATATGTAATAAAAGCTTAGTCTGCTATGGGTATCTTTTTGTCGGTATTCAGGATATGGTTGATGAGCCAGCCAAGCAGGAATTCAAGCAGCTCCTGAAGGCGCTCCTGCGGATTGTTTTCGATTTCGTCCAAATCAATGTTTTCCAGCTTGTCAATAAACGCTTCATGGGCACGCTTCTGTGCGGCGAGGCCCTCGTAATGAATCGCCTCCATATATTCCTCCTCGTCCTGAAAATGCTCCGCGGTATAGGACTTCAATTCATTCAAAATATCCATGATTTTATCATAGCCGGAGGACGCATTATAGGATTTGACCAATTGGTTTGCCTTGCCGACAATGCGGAACAGCTCCTTGTGCTCCGTGTCAATCATGTCAATGCCAATCAAATAGTCATCCGTAAATTCACAGGGATTTTCCTTTACCATCCACTCTTCCAGAGGAGGAAGCTTTCCAATCAGGATATCGCTGCTGAGAATATGATGATACAGCCATTTCGCAAGAAAAGTGACCAATTCGGTCAAAATCCGCTGCTGATCAGATACCTCATCAATGTTCGCCAAGTCCAGCGTCAGGATTTTCTCGCGGAAAAAGGCGTGCTGGGAACGCTGAAGAATCAGCTCAGGGTCGCGTATCTGCATCATATACGCCTCTTCGTTTGCAAAATGCTGCTCGGCGTAATTGTCAAGCTCCGAGAGCAGCCCCTTCAGCTGCTCGTAGTAGTCGTCGTGATAATCGGTGGTTACAAGGGTATATGCTCTGTTTAACAATTCAAAAAGATATCTGTGCTCGGAATCAATCTGCTCAATTCCTATTTTGCAGTCATCCGTAAATTCAAACATGATGAATCATCCTTTCCTGAATATCATTTCGGGGCTTTGTGCCGCCGATTCCTTACGTCAACATTATATCATATGAAACGGAAAAGACAATAGAAGAATCAGGTGCGGGGAGATATCGTCAGCATGTTCCGGTGGAATTTCAGGGGAGATTATGGTACACTGATTAAGGAGTGTGACACAAGCGTGGACATTGGCAGCCGCCGGAAGAGGGAGGATACGGAAGATGACAAAGGTACAGTTTTATGAGAGCGTGGAGGACAGTCTGCTTCGGTTTGCCGTGATCATAGCAAAAGCAGACGGTAAGTGGGTATTCTGTAAGCATAAGGAGCGGGATACCTATGAAGTCCCGGGGGGGCACAGGGAGGCCGGCGAGGATATATTGGAAACGGCAAAAAGGGAGCTTTATGAGGAGACAGGAGCAACGGACTTTGATATCACGCCGATTTGCGTTTATTCGGTTACGGCAAAGAATAATTTCAACGGGGAGGAATCCTTTGGAATGCTGTACTTTGCGCAAATCAGGGAATTTGAAAAAGAACTGCACAGTGAGATAGAGAAAATCATTCTCACGGATACATTGGTGGAGCATTGGACATATCCCGAGATACAGCCCTGGCTGATAGAGGAGTATGAGCGGTGGAGGACAGGGAAATGATTCATTTTGAAGAGGTAACAAATAAAAATGTGCGGGCGGTATGCAGGCTGCGTGTTGCCGATGAACAAAAGAGCTTTGTCGCGGAAAATGTGCTGAGCCTTGCGGAGGCATATGCGACAAGAAACGAGGGAAATTACGCACTGCCATATGCGATATATAATGACGGGACGCTCATAGGCTTTGTGATGATAGGATATGGAACCTGCGACGAGCAGGACCCCGAGATTGCAAAAGACAATTATATATTGTGGCGGCTGATGCTGGATAAGGCCTTCCAACATCAGGGCTTTGCAAAGGAAATCCTTGAACGCGTTATTTCGCTTGTGAAGTCCGCCCCATATGGAGCGGCGGAGTATATCTGGCTCTCGTATGAGCCGGAGAATATTCGGGCAAAGGAAATATACAACAAATTCGGATTTCGTGAAAACGGAGAGATTTGCGGCGGCGAAATCGTTGCTGTGTATAAGCTGTAGAAAAGGCGAGGGTTACGATTAAGACGGTTGCAGACTGAAAAAGTCGGGCAGCCGTCTTTTTGTGCACACGGGCACCCAAAGGAGGAATGTCAGCAGAGCTGACGGGTGCCCGGCGCGGCGAGCAGGGAGAAAATCTTCCCTACTCGATTTGCCGACAGGATATTCAGATATGGATAATAAAAATTATATACTAAATTTTGTAATATACCTTGACAGGCGAGGTATATTGATATAGACTATACTTCACAAGAACAAGGAAGGAGGCGCGCAGATGTCCATTACATCAGACATTCTCAGAGGGCATACGGAGGCAATCATCCTGTCTCATCTGTTGGAGCAGGACAGCTATGGGTATCAGATCAATAAGGATATTATGAAGAAAACAGAGAACCGGTATGAGCTGAAGGAAGCCACGCTTTACTCCGCGTTCCGCCGGCTCGAGCAGGCAGGCTACATCAGAACCTACTGGGGAGATGAGACCGTGGGTGCAAGGCGCCGCTATTATGCCATTACTGACGAGGGCAGGGATGCGTATGTGACGTATAAACAGGAGTGGCAGGAAGCCAGGGAAATGATAGACAAATTATTGAAATGAGCGGGGAGGAAACGAAGTTGAATATGGAAGACAAGATTAAGCAGCACTTTAACGGGCTTTTTGCGGAGGCGCCCAAGACACGCAAGACGCTCGATCTCAAGCAGGAGATGTTACAGAATGCGCTGGATAAATATAATGACTTGATAACGGACGGGTATGCCGAGGAGGATGCCTATCAGAATGTGATACATTCCATCGGCGATGTCAGTGAGCTTTTTGTGGAAACGGAAGAAAAGAATCTTCTTACCCTGCCGGAAGCGGATCGGCGAAAGCGCGCTTGGTTGAATGCGGTTTCCGTAGGTCTGTATATCTTTGCAGGCGTTGTATTTTTTTTCTTTTGCATGCTGGACGGGATGGCCGGCAGCAGGTATTTTGACTATGCGTCGTTTGGAGCCTGTGTTGCCGCGCTGATCTGCATCCCGCCGACGGTGATGCTCGTGTATGCCGCCAATATGTACCCGGGCTATGTGAAGCGGGAAAAGCAGGACATGGTGGAGCAATATAAGGAACAGCGGCATACGGAGAACAGGAATAAGGCAGTCAGAAAGTCCGTCAGTACCATTATCTGGACACTTGCACTGATTGTTTATTTTGTGGTCAGCTTTTCAACCTATGCATGGCATATCACGTGGATTATATTTTTGATTGCAGGCTGCATACAGTCGATTGCCGGATTGGTTTTCAGCCTGAAAGAAAACGAATAAAAACAGGAAAGGAAGTACATCAGGAGTATGAAAGGCTTAAAAATAGGATTGATTGCAGTGCTCAGCGTAATCGTGCTGGGGCTGTGCGGTATGCTTGCATGGGGAATAGGAAGTACCCGGAATGGGAACGTGTTTCCGATAGGAACAACCTATGCGGATATGCGGCTGGTGCTGGATGAGGAGGTATCTCTTGACGGGATTGACAGGATTGATATTCTGTATGATATGAACAGCAATGACGTGATTCTCCATAAGGGCGAGGGCAATACCCTGAGAGTGATGGAATATTTAAATTATGAGGCTGAGGAAAATGAGGTTTCCACCGTCGGGGTAAAGGGAAACACCCTTGAAGTCGTGGGAAAAAGAAGAAATGCACATACGGTTCGTGCATTTGGCTTCGGCTACAGCAGCGGCTACGGCTATACGGAGATATGGCTGCCGGATTCCTACAGAAATGCGTTGGGGGTGAAAACCTCAAGCGGAAATATTCGGGCGGATTTTGATATCGTGCTGGACAGCGACCTTGCGTTCTCAAGCTCCAGCGGTGACATGACGCTGAAGGCAGTGTCTGCGGCAGTGGTGGAGATTACGGCGACCAGCGGAAATATCAACGGTGACAGTCTCTGCGCAGCGGATGGATCCGGTGCGATAACAATCTCAACCTCAAGCGGGGATGTACGGATAGACCGGTTTACGGGAGATACGACAATAGAGACCACCAGCGGATGCATGAATGTGGAGA
>CAMWYL010000333.1 GCA_947178465.1 uncultured Lachnospiraceae bacterium
GGGGGCTCGGCGATGTGTATACGAAACAGGCAGTATGGGATACCACAGCTTGGCGGGGGCGGGGGCGAAAAGGAGCTTCTGGTAATGATTTCTCTGTTGCCGCCGCTTCTGGTGCTGCTTACGGTAGAAGAAATTACCAAGATATACCAGAGAAGCATGCTGGAGATTGAATATGCCACGAAATATTCCCTGCGGAGCGTCGTGTTGGTTCGGATGTCGGCCCTGTGTGTGTTTCACGCCGTGCTTTTGACAGGCGGTATCCTCCTGTTACACGCCCGTCTGGATTCGGGCATGGAGCAGCTCTTGGTCTACGGCTTCACGCCAATGATTGTTATGACGGGCACGCTGCTCAAGCTGATGCAGCATTGCAAGGGAGAATTGCTGCGGAGTGCAGCGGTCGGCGTGTATGGGCTGGTACTGCTTCTTGCGCTTGTCGGAGGAACGGAGCGGTTTGGCTGGTATCGGCCGATTTATTTCAGGGGCTGGTGCATCGTGTGTCTTGCGGGGCTTATGTTTGCGGGGTGGCAGCTTGCCCGCCTGAGTGCGAAGCTGGCCGATTTTGAGCAGCTTGCGTAAAGGAAAAAGTGTGAAGGAGTGTGAAAATAAGATGGAATTGGTATTGGACAGAGTGACGAAGCAATACAAAAACAAGATTGCGGTTGACAGGCTGAGTGCGACATTGAAGGCAGGTGTGTACGGTCTGTTGGGTGCGAACGGCGCGGGAAAAACGACCCTGATGCGGATGATTTGCGGCATCGCGCAGATTAGCAGCGGGGAAATACGGCTTGACGGTGAGGAAATCGGCCCGATGGGTGCGCGGTATCGGGATTTGCTGGGCTATCTGCCGCAGGATTTCGGGTATTATCCGAATTTTACCGCGATGGAGTTTATGCTGTATATCGCATCCTTAAAGGGATTGGACAGGAGCTATGCGAAGAAGCAGAGCAAACAGCTGTTGCAACGGGTAGGGCTGGCAAATGAAATGCGTCATAAGATTAAGACCTTTTCCGGTGGTATGCGCCAGCGGCTCGGCATCGCGCAGGCGTTGTTAAACGACCCGAAAATCCTTGTTTTGGATGAGCCTACGGCGGGGCTTGACCCCAAGGAGCGGGTGCGCTTCCGCAATATGATTGCCGCGCTGGGAAAAGACCGAATCGTCCTTCTTTCCACGCATATCGTGTCGGATGTGGAGGAGATTGCGGATTGGATTTTCCTGATGAAGCAGGGACAGTTTATTGCGCAGGGAACACTGGAGACGTTAAAGGAGCACTATCTGGAGGTGACGCATGAAGAGGAAACCGCGGCGTTTAATCTGGAAAAGCTGTATTTATTCTATTTTTTGGAGGAGGAAGAGGACTATGGCGATGATGATGCGGTTTGAGTGGAAGAAAATCTTTGAGCGCAGGCTGAATGTGGCCGCAATGCTGTTGGGATATGTTTTAATTGCCGTGTGTGTGTTTTCGTATATTTCACAGGCGAGTTTTTATGACAAGGATACGGACAGCTATGTGAAAGGTATTGCAGGAATCCGAAGGGCGCAGGAACGGGACAACGGGCAGACAGAGGAGCTTACGGATGCGTACGTCACGGAGGTGATTAGGGAGATTCAGAGCTATGGAATGGATTTGGAGAGCGACGAGGCGTATATGGAAATTGTCCGCCCATTGGGGGATATCTTTTATTTTACAGTGAATAATTATTCAGACATGCGGGAGATGGTTGGAAACAGGAATGCTTTGATGCAGCTTGATCTGACGGACGGTGCGCATTTTTATGAGCAGCGTATGAAGAAAATCACGGATTACCTGAACGTTGACTTTTCCTTTGGCAATTATAAGGAGGCGGAAAAGGAATACTGGCTTCAGAAAGCGCAGAATACGACGGTGCCGTTTCGATGGGGCGGGAAAAACATTATGAGTATTGTTCAGGACACGATAGGGATTGGATTTTACTTAGTGTTCGTCATCATAATATGCACAAGCTCCGTGTTTTCCTCAGAGTATGAAACGGGGGCCGCAGCACTGCTTCTGACGACCAGACATGGAAAGAAACGACTTGTTCAGTCAAAGATTGTGGTGACACTGCTCTTTATGGTGGGGTATCTTGCGGTCGGGCTTCTGTCGGCGGTGGGAGTGATCGGTCTGCTTCTGGGCTTTGACGGCGCGAGTCTGCCTGTTCAACTGTGGAATTCCGTGATACCCTACAATATGACCATGGCAGAGACCTGCATGGCGACCTTTGCGGTTATCGTGCTGATTAGCGCTGCGCTTACGCTTGTTTTGCTGTGCTGTTCGGCCGGGCTGCGCTCCTCGCTAGCAACGCTGGTGATTGGAATGGCGATTGTCATTGCGCCCGCCTTTTTTCCGATGAGCAAAGAGAGCGGCCTGTGGAACCATATCAATTATCTGTTTCCGGTAAGGGCAATGAATTTGAAGGATGTGCTGAAATCCTTTGTGAGCTATACAGTGGGGGATTTTGTGATTTCCTATACCGGAATGATCGTGCTTGTATATACCGTAATCAGCGTGGCGGCGCTGCTGCTGATCCGAAGAGGCTTTGTGAAGCTGCGGTAATGACAGGCTGCTGATTCGGAGAGGTTTGTGGAGTTGTGACAGAGATGGAACAATCAGGTATTCCGGTATTTGTTTTGATGGTAAACGGCGGGTGAAGGTGATATAATCAAATTGATATTCAGAAATTACAAAGGAGGAGCTTAGAATGGACGAGGAGCGCAGAAAAGCGAAAAAATTAGTAATCGGTCTGTTTCTTGCCTGTATATGCATTGCGCTGGTATGCTTTGGAATTTTTGCCTGTCTTTTACTCGCAAACAGGAGCGGAGGTCTTGTGAACGAGAGGATTGTTACCATCTCTAAAATTATTGTTATGATAGGGATATTTTTCCTCGTGCTGGCTTTCGGGTATCTGCTTCCGATTTTGATTTCCGGAAAAAAACGTAAATGAGGGAGGAATTGATATGTCTGAAATTTTTGATGAAACAAATATGAGGCAGATTCTTGGGAAATACATACCTGCCGGGCAAACGCTGTTGGCGGGTATCCATGCGGTGTCGAATGAGACAATGATAACAGGGGTTTATGGGAAGTGTGTCCGCACGGAAAGCAGGCTGATTCCGAATGAAAACGGAAGCTTAATCGCACTGAACAAGAAAAAATATTCAGCATATGATGTTTACCTTGGCATTACACAGGATTTCCTGATCATAGCCGAGTGCGAAAGAAACAGGTACCTCTATCAATTTGACGACGCGCCGAATGTGAATACAGCGGATATACAGGAGGTTTCCTCAGATATCCTTTTGACCGATATCGGAACATGCTTTTCGTTGAAAGACATTCAAAGCTGTATGATAAAAAAGGGATGGATGGGCTCCGTTAAGTGCTTCGTTACCATGAAGAATGGAAGCTATTTTAAGCTCATGCTTCCAAAGCTCGGCGGATTGGGCGGCGGTATGCCGCATCACGCGGAGTACCGCGAGGCAATTATCGCACGATTGAGTGCCTGTAGTTGACGCTTTTTCTCAGTAATCTTATTTACCAATCGAGAGAAAGAGAGCTTGTTTTTGAAAAGTAAAGGGAGTGTTTGGCAATGATGGAACTGGTAAAAGCAAGTACATCAGATGCTTTGGTAATGAATAGTATTTCAAAGCGTTCATTTGACAGTGATGTTGCGGTAGGAAGTCCTTCTGTAGGAGGCCCTCCGGGATATATGTCTGTTCCGTTTCATACCAAGATGGCAAGGACAAATCATTTATACAAATTGACGGAAGACGGCCTTATCGTGGGAGGAGCTATTCTTTTTCCTGATGGAGAGAAACTGAACATAGGAAGAATATTTGTAAGTCCGGAATATCACAGAAAAGGTTTTGGAATATTTATGATGCAGAAGATTGAAGCAATGTATCCTGAGGTTAAAGAATTTTACCTTGATACACCAATATGGAACGTTCGCACCAATCGCTTTTATAAAAAGCTGGGTTATTTGGAATATAAAAGAGATGATGAGTTTATATATTATGTCAAAAGGATATGACAGCCATAAGGG
>CAMWYL010000334.1 GCA_947178465.1 uncultured Lachnospiraceae bacterium
ACCACCTAGATCTACACAAGTCTATTCGTCGTAATCGTCTTATGTGAATAAGAGACAGGACTATGAATACAACGCGGCGAATCTGCTCGCGGTGATGACCGACCCCACAGGGCAGCGGGAAACCTACCGTTATGACGCGCAGGACAGGCTGTGCGGGAAGACCGACCGCAACGGGACGGAGACAAAATACACCCATAACATCTACAACAGCCTCACGGAGCGCAGGGCAAGAAAGACCGACGGCATGAAACCCTCCGGGGAGGGTTCCAGAGAATTAACAGAGAGCTACCGCTACACGCCCGAGGGCTTACTGGAGTCCGCCATCTCTCAGGGAATGCGCTACAACTATGCCTATGACGTGATGGGAAGGCTCACGGAAAAGAAGGCGAGCGGCAGGACGCTGTTGGCTTTCGAATACGACCTGAACGGCAATCTCACGCGTCAGACGGATGTGACGGGGAAGGTGACGGAGTACCGCTACGACCTTGCGGACAACATCAGCGAGGTATGGGATGACGGAAAGAAGCTGGCGGAGTATGCGTACAATGCCGACAATACCGTCAGAAGCCTGAGAAACGGCAGCCTGTACACGGAGTATGCCTATGACGCGGACAGGAATCTGACGGGCTTAAAGACCATGCTCGGGACGGATATTATCGTGAATAACCGCTATACCTATGACGGCAACGGAAACCGGTTGGAGAAGCTCCAAAAGCACGGCGTAACAACGTACGGCTATGACAACATGAAGCGCCTCGTGAAGGTGGAGTACCCGAACGCAACGGAGGAGCTGTTCTATGATAAGGCGGGCAACCGCACGAAACGGCTGTACAATGGCACGGAGGAGCTGTACCGTTATGACCCGAGAAACCGCCTGACCGAACATATCAAGGGAGGTGTATCGACACAATACGAATACGACAATGCGGGCAACCTGCTGAAGGATGACAAGGCAAGGTATGAGTACGACGCCTTCAACCGCAATACCAAGGCAGAGACCTTCGACGGAAACATTCAAATCAACCGCTATGATGCGGAGGGACTGCGCCACGAGATGGAGGAGAACGGGAAGCTTGTGACCTTTATCTTCCGTGGGAATGAAGTCGTGACGGAGGAGAGTCAGGAGGACAGAATCCGCTATATCCGTACAGGTGTATTACTGGCCTCCGATGCGGAAAGCGCAAGAACCTACTACCACTATGCCTCCGATGAGATGAGTAGCATCACTCATGTGGTTGAAGGGACGGAAGTCCTCAATCATTATGAGTATGACGCATGGGGGAATCTGACCACCTGTGAGGAGAAGGTACAAAACCGCTTTAAGTTCAACGGACAGCAGTATGATTCCGTAACACAGCAGTATTACCTGAGGGCAAGGTATTATAATCCTGTGATTGCAAGATTCACGCAGGAGGATACCTATCGCGGTGACGGGCTGAATCTGTATGCATATTGCAGAAACAATCCGGTATATTATGTGGACCCGAGCGGGAATATTTGTGAGACGGCTGCGAACCGGATTATGGATAAATTTGATGGTAACGGAGAATGTTATGCCAGCAGAAAGGAGCAGAAGAAGCTTGCGTCTTATTTGCGGAATAAGCAGAATCAGGGGGGAACTTTGACTCCTAGCGAAGCTCGCATTTTAAATCAAATTAATGATTATACAGCGGCTTCAAAATATGGGAATCCTTCTCCAAGTCATATTATTAACAATAATGGACAAGTAAATATAGACACATATTATAATATGACACATGGTCAAAAAGTACCAGGGGAACAAGCCCATCATCTGAGTCAAAATGCAGCATTTAAACAATATATCCCTAAGGATGAAGGGATGTCTATAGGGGTAAAAGGAAATGCATTTAAGGATAAAGGAAGTGAGCACTATGACGTGCATAAAAGTATGGAGACATTTTGGAATGATTATAGAAAGGGTGGTAGCAAATATGGCCAAAACCCAACAGTGGGCCAATATAATAGAGCAATGTATGATTCTTTAGTTTATGCAAGGTTTACAAATTCTACAGCAGCATATGCACAATATAGAGCTTCTGCTCAGCAAAAACAATATGGGTTGAATAACTCAACTAAATTAATGTATATCCCGCGGAGGATGGGACAAAAAAAGTAAAGTCTTATATCTCATGAGTTGTTATTGATTTTTGAGACAGACGAAATAAAAGCATATGCCGGATGTCCCATATGAATTATTGTGGATATGTTTGTGCAGTGTGGTAGGGTAGTGTTTTTGATTACTCATTTTAGGTTTACATACTGGTGAATGAGGAAAGAACCTTTTGGGTGTCTGTAGTAAATTTACGGTGCAGATAGAGATGAAATGAACTATTAAAGATAACAGTCTTTAATGACTGCGGCAGGGAGCATATGATATTTTGAGGTGTTTTTAAGTCTTAGGAGCCTTATAAAAAGTATGCATCCTTGTCGCACATCCCACAGCTTCGTAGTATAAAAATTAGTCAGCATGGTGACCATGCAGAAAGGTGAATTGGAATGGAACAGGAGAGATTGGGGATAAAGCAGGAATTTATTGATCGGCTGATGAGTTGCGATTGGTTCTGTAATTGTGGAGACAAGGTCTTTGACCAGTTTGAAGTAGCCATAGAGGAGAACCAGAAAAAAGCAATAGCATACATGAGATCATCCTTATGGGAGGGCATATGTTTGGAAAAACGAGGAGATTTAGCTTTCGCTGTACAAAAAAAGATTTGCGATCAAATGTGGGACAAGGCACACAAAGAGATACAACAGTCAGGGCATCTGGGCAGGGTGTCCAAAAGGATTAAGGCAGGATTGAAGAAGAGGAATATTTCAAGTGAAGAGATATTAGTGGATGTCCGTGCGAATGTTCTAAGCCTGTTTATGGCAGATTATTTTTCAGAATATTATACAGATGAGTTTTACGATCAGATGCTTCAGATATATCTATCTGGACATCTGCCATGTGGATATGAATATAAGAAATTCAGGGTATATTGAGATAAAAGGAGGTACCCATGATCTCTAAAGAAGATGAGAAGACAGCGGTTGATTGTCTGAAAGTCATACTTGCGCTGATTCATGAGCAGCGGTATGAGGAGTTGACAAACGTTGTGGATGGGATTTATTATAGCCAGCTGGATAAAGTGCTGGAGGTGATTGAGGAGAGTATCTATCCGTATGAGATAGACGGCTTTGACCCTGCAGTGAAGTATGATCTGTATGAGATGCCTGATCATAAGAGCTTCCATTTGGATTATCCCCTGACTTCATGTGGGGAAGAAATCTCGGGGACATTATTTTTAATTTTTGAGCATGTGGATAATGGGCTGATCAAGATAATAGACACAATAGATGCTTAGAAGTAACAGGAGGCGGTTAGGGGTGATGAGAGAGCCGCAGTCGCTTGTGCGTGTCGCGAGATGACCTTTCCAGAGAACAGATACATGACGATGTATAGATAATGCCACTTGTCACCTGGATTGAGATAAGTGACATCATGTATCTACACAAGATTGCGAGCTTTTGAGAAAAATTTCGTTTCAGGAGGTTGATACAATCTCCATTATCATTAAGTTTTATGAAGTTTTTTGTAAACGTATCTATAATAGACACACGATATTTTGAAGCTTAATTCTCGCGAACAACGAGCCAAGTGACTGCTTGCAGACATTTGGCGACTGTTGCGAGGGTCATGTACCCCGCCCTTTAGGGCGTTTCAACTTTGATGCCCCGTTGCTTGCGGCGTTTTTTTTGACTAAGTTGGTTAAATGTTTAATAGCTAATAATGAAAGAAGTTCCACATAATAATGATAATGCGATTAGTATTTGCATTCTAAAGAGCAAATGGGAAGCGAGGAGGACAAACGATGAATATTTCAAAGTTGGTAAATTTGATATTCTCCAATACAGATATCAAAGGATTTCTTAAGAACTTATTGGTAGAAGGAGGTTGCTATGCTTCTGAGCGAGCAATGTTAAATGTCGGATTGAATCAGGAAATAGAAAATGTTTTATCAAAACAGCAGGATCAAATCATACAAGAGCAGTTGAGAAC
>CAMWYL010000335.1 GCA_947178465.1 uncultured Lachnospiraceae bacterium
TGGTCATGTAGGCTTCATACACCGAACCCATATCAAGCAATTCATCACAGTAAAAGCCAATCCCCGTCTTTGATAAATTAATAATATCAATACCGATTTCCTCTTGCGTATTGGAGTCAATCCTCTTGGCCAGCAGCTTTGACTTTAAATCCGTTCTCTTACTTTTTCTTCTTTCTTCCATATCAACATACTCCTTTGTGTGTGCGAAAATTCATACTTCTAGTTTATATCCCCAATCATTTTCTGTCAACTTAAATTAAACATATCTTCTTTTTACAACGTGATGTCACGTGCTTTGAAATACAGGCCTTGAAACTTGTTTCATGTCAAATTATAAACATCGCATCCCCAAAAGAAAAGAACCGATATCGCTCTTCCACAGCGATTCTGTATGCATTGAGTACCTTCTCGCGCCCTGCAAGCGCGGAAACCAACATAATTAATGTCGATTCCGGAAGATGAAAATTTGTTATCAGGTTATCAAGCACCTTAAACCGATAGCCCGGGTAAATGAAAATCTCCGTGTTGTCCGTTCCGGCAGCCACTCTCCCCGTCTTGTCCGCCGCACTTTCGATTGCACGGCAGCTTGTCGTACCGACGCAGATTACCCGTCCGCCTGCCGCCTTTGTCCCGTTTATCAGGTCTGCCGTCTCCTGTGTGATTTGATACCATTCCGAGTGCATATGATGATTGAGCAGATTGTCCTCCTTCACGGGACGGAAGGTTCCCAGCCCCACATGTAAGGTGACATACGCGATTTTCACACCCTTTTCTGCAACCTTTTTCAGAAGCTCCTCGGTAAAATGAAGCCCTGCCGTCGGAGCCGCTGCAGACCCCTCGTATTTTGCATAAACGGTCTGATAACGGCTGCGGTCCGCAAGCTTATGCGTGATATATGGCGGAAGCGGCATCTCGCCGAGGCGGTCAAGCACCTCCTCAAAAATCCCATCGTAGGAGAACGCAATCAGGCGGTTCCCCTCCTCAACCACGTCCACCACCGTTCCGGTAAGCAATCCATCGCCAAAGCTGATAACCGCTCCCGGTCTTGCTTTCTTTCCGGGCCTTACAAGAGTTTCCCACACGTCCTTCTCACGCCGCTTTAGCAAAAGCACCTCAATCGCCGCACCGGTCTCCGTCTTGACGCCCATCAGGCGGGCCGGGATGACCTTGGTATTATTCAATACCAGGCAATCCCCTGCCCGCAGATAGTCCACAATGTCCGTAAAAACTCTATGCATGACTTCGCCTGTCTGCCTGTTTAATACCAGCAGACGGGAGCCTGACCGATCCGCAAGCGGATCCTGCGCGATAAGCTCCTGCGGCAAATCAAAATAAAAATCCTTTTTTAAAAGCTCTTCCATTGTAATTCCTCATTTACGCGCGAAGCTCTATTCCAAGGCTCTCCAAACCATTCAGGATTTTCTTCATTGCCCCTGTCACATCGCTTTCCTCAAGCGTCCTGTCCTTTGCACGGAAGGTAATGGAATACGCGACAGACTTAAAGCCTGCCTTGATCTGGGCGCCCTCGTAAATGTCAAACAACTGATAGTCCTCCAGAATTTTGCCGCCGCGCTGCTCGATCATCTGCTCAATGTCCCCTACCAGAACGTTCTTCGGCACTACCATACTGATATCCCTTGAGACAGCGGGATATTTCGCAATGCCCACATACTTGCGGTCAAAGGAAGCATACGGAAGAATTTCCGGCATATCCAGCACTGCAACATATACCTTCGTGTCAATATCGTAATTGTCCGCCACCTCAGGATGAATCTCGCCCAGATAACCGATAACCGAATCCTGATAACGGATAAGCGCCTGACGCCCCGGATGAAGGAAGGTCTTTTCCGCATTAGGGTCATATTTCGGCTTTCTCTTCATTCCGATGCTTACCAGAAATTCCTCAACAACGCCCTTCATCACAAAGAAATCGCCGTCTCCGTACATTCCCAGCGTAAACTGCATCCGCTCGTCCGGATAATCCGCCACCGGAAGGCTCTTGGGAATATAAATATTTCCAAGCTCATAGAGACGCACATTTTTGTTTCTTCTATTATAATTCGTCGCCAGCGACGTCAAAATCCCGTTCAACGATATGGTTCTCATAATGGAGAAATCCTCTCCCAACGGATTGGAAATCGTAATCGCGTTTCTAAGTGCACTGTCCGCCGGAAGCAGCAGCTTGTCAAATACCTTCGGACTCTCGAAGGAGTAGCACATGCCCTGCGAAAAGCCGCAATACTCCGCGACATCCCTTGCCTTCTCCTCAATCCGGAGCTTGAAGGACAGCTTGCCGGTCGTAGCCTCGCCTGTCGGCAGCGTAGTCGGAATCTTATCGTATCCGTGGAACCTCGCAACCTCCTCCGCAATATCGGCAAAGCACTCAATATCCTGACGGAAGGACGGCGCCGTAATCATATTGGTCTGCTCATCATAGGCAAGCTCCAGCCTGCCGAATATCTCAAGCATTTCCTCTCTCGAAATATCGGTTCCCAGGAATTTATTAATCCGCTCCGGCTCAAACGCAATCTGCTTCAGCTCCGCAAACGGCTCCTTAACATCCACGATTCCGCTTACTACCTCCCCACAGCCCAGCTCCTCGATCAGCTGGCAGGCTCTGTTGATGGCTGCCTCCGCATTTCGGGGATCAAGCCCCTTCTCGAAAATACCGGATGCATCGGTTCGAAGACCTACTCTTTTGGAGGATTTTCTGATATTCGCTCCGTTAAACGTGGCCGCCTCAAACAATACAGTCTCTACGGTATCCGTAATCTTTGAATTTTCGCCGCCCATAATGCCCGCAAGACCGATTTCCTTCTCCGCGTCACAAATCATAAGGATTTCGGAATCAAGCTTTCTCTCCTGTCCGTCAAGCGTCTGGAAGATGTCGCCGTCCTGAGCGCGTCTTACAATGATTTTATTTCCCGCTATGGTGCTCAAATCATACGCATGCATCGGCTGACCGTATTCCATCATCACGTAGTTGGTGATATCGACCAGATTATTGATTGGTCGGATTCCGCAGGAAGCAAGTCTTCTCTGCATCCACTCCGGCGACGGTGCGATTTTGATGTTTTTGCAGACACGCGCACAATAGCGTGTACACAAATCCGTATCCTTTACCTCCACGGAAATGTACTTGTTCACATCCTCCCCGTTGCCCTGAACCGTTACCTGCGGCGGCAGAAAGGGCTTGCGAAAGGTTGCCGCAGCTTCTCTGGCAATTCCCAAAACGCTGTAACAGTCCACACGGTTCGATGTAACCTCATACTCCACAACGGTATCATGCAGTCCAAGCGCCTCTATTGCGTCCGTCCCGGGAACAACTTCCTTTTGGAACACATAGACGCCATCCTCCGGCGCCTCCGGATACATATCCCGGCTGGAACCCAACTCCTCAATCGCGCACATCATACCGCAGGATTCGATTCCACGAAGCTTTCCTGCCTTAATTTTAATCCCATCTTCCGGAAGCGGGCCGCCGTCATGTCCCCCCGCTACTTTACCGCCGTCAAGCACTACCGGTACAAAATCTCCTTCTTTCAGGTTGGGCGCTCCGGTCACAATCTGAATGGTCTCTGTGCCGATATTTACCTGACAGATAATAAGCTTATCCGCATCCGGATGACGCTCAATCTTGTCAATGCGTCCCACTACAATTTTCTCAAGGTTATTGTCCAATCGGGTACTGCCCTCTACCTTCGTTCCCGAAAGGGTCATGGCGTCCCTGTATTCCTGGTCTGTACAATCCAATTCCGGCACATATGCCTTAATCCATGATAATGATGTATTCATTGTCCATATCTCCTATTCTAATTGTTATATTTATTGCTCGTACCCTTGCTCTATTTCCTTGTCCTGGCTGACTCCTTACTCTTTTGTCTACACAAGAACTGCACGCTCGAAACCTTCGGTTCCTCGCTTGCGCTTCGCGCTCTATACACAAATGCGCTTCCGGTCATATGCAAGCACGCTTGCCCTGACTGACTCCTTACTTTTTGTTACACAAGAACTGCACGCTCGAAACCTTCGGTTCCTCGCTTGCGCTTCGCGCTCT
>CAMWYL010000336.1 GCA_947178465.1 uncultured Lachnospiraceae bacterium
CGACGGCGTGCGGTTTTACACCGAGCTGATGGAAGAAATGAAGAAGGCGGGTATTTTTTTTGCAACCGGTTATGAGGAAATTGAAGCACTGACGGTAGTGGATTTGCTGCGGCGTGCGGGGATTGAAGCGGTATGCGTTGCGATTGATAATGACAAGCAGGTGACAGGCAGCCATAATATTACCGTTTCCATGGATATGGGAATCGATGCGGTTGATTTTGACAGCCTTGATATGATCGTTTGCCCGGGCGGCATGCCGGGAACAAAGGGACTTGAGGCATGTACGAAGCTTACGGATAAGATTCGGGAATTTTATGAGAACGGCAGGTTGATTGGCGCGATCTGCGCGGCACCGATGATTTTCGGGCATATGGGCTTGGTAGAGGGCAGGAAGGCGTGCATTTATCCGGGAATGGAGGCTGAGCTTAAGGGCGCAGAGGTTGTATATGACAAGGTTGTCAGATCGGACAATGTGATAACAAGCCGCGGCATGGGGACAGCGATTGCTTTTGGGCTGGAAATCGTAGCTGCGCTGCTTGACCGCGAGACGGCGGACGCGCTGGGGGAAAAGGTCGTGTACGGGACAGAGAAATGACATATGTAAGGATAACGAGGTGGAGTACATGCTGAAGAATCGTGAAGAATTATTTTATTTTATATTGAATAACAGTCAGGAATGTATCATACGCTATGATGTACATGGCTGTATTGAGTATTGCAACGAGCGGCTTCTTGAGCTTACAGGCTATAAGGCGGAGGAACTTATGGGGGTCTATGTCGGGGAGCTGATGCAGAATACCTTTGAGATTGTTGAGAACCGCGTACAGCTTCTCAAGACCTATGCGGATATGCAGGTAATAGAGACGGATATCTATCGTAGGAATAAGACCTGTTTCCCGGTGGAGATTAAGGTGATTTCCGTTGATTATAATGGTACGGAGACGTTTGTCTGTACAGCGGTCGATATGACACGCTATAAGGAAAGCATCCGCAAGGTTGAGGAGACAACGGTGCAGATGCAGGAATCCATGAAGGCAAGAGATTCCTTTGTTGCAAACGTCACCCACGAGCTGCGGACGCCGGTAAACGGCATCAAGGGACACACGGAGCTTTTGATGGAGAAGGAGCAGGATTTTCAGACAAGCAATTACCTCAAATTAATCCTTGACTGTTGCAGTACGATGGAAGGAATTATCAACAATATTCTGGATTTCTCCAAGCTTGAGGCGGGAAAGTTCCAGCTTGACGAGAAGCCCTTCTCCTTCTGTGATTTTATGACCAAGATGGAGAAAATGTTTACGATGCTTGCAATGCGTAAGGGACTGCGGTTTATGATGAATGTATCACAGGATATTCCTGACAAGCTGATTGGTGACGAGCTGCGGCTTACGCAGATCTTGAATAATCTGATATCCAATGCGGTGAAGTTTACTGAGAAGGGGTATGTCGGTGTGGAGGTATCCTTAAATACACGGATAGATGATGAGCTGGAGCTGTTCTTCATGGTAGTGGATACCGGTATCGGGCTTTCCAGAGAGGATAAGGATAAGCTGTTCAAGAGCTTTTCACAGGTGGATGCATCGATTACCCGCAAGTATGGCGGCACAGGACTTGGGCTGGTTATCACGAAGGAGCTTGTCGGAATGATGCGTGGAAAGGTTTGGGCAGACGGGCAGCCGGGCAAAGGCTCCACCTTTTCGTTTACCGTCCGCCTCAGACAGGAGCAGAGCGGAGCGGGCGAGGAGTCGTTGATTCGGACGTGGAAATCATCAAGCAACGCGAGCCGGATTGCCGCGGAAAATGATTTAATGTATGAATTTGGCAGCGACATCAATATCAGGGAGCTCAAAAAGAACCTCGAGAAAATGAGCATCAGTATGGATATGGACAATTGGCAGAAGGCCGAGGGCTTTGCGACTGCAATCAAGCAGCTTGTGTCGGGCGGCTCCAGGGATCTTCAGAAGGAAGCCTTCCGGATGGAGATGGCAATCCGCAAGTCGGACAGCGATAAAGCCAGACAATGTGCGGAAAAGGTGAAGGAACTGCTTCGCAGCGAGATAAAAGGATTGGTGAAATGATATGGATAACAGACGCATCAGCAGGGATAATATCAGGATACTTATAGTGGATGATGTTGAAGTGAATCTTATGCTTCTTGAGGAAATCATCAAAAATATGGGATATCAGCCGCTTCTGGCGCAGAGCGTCAAGGAGGCGCTGAAGATTATAGAGGAAAGCGAGCAGCTTCCGCAGATTATTTTATCAGACATATCCATGCCGGAGATTGATGGATTTGCCTTTTGCTCCATGCTGAAAAAGGACCCTTATACGAGGGACATACCGGTTATTTTCATATCGGCGATGGATACCGCTTCCGATTTGAGCAAGGGCTTTGCGCTTGGCGCGGTAGATTACATACCCAAGCCCTTTGACAGGACGGAGGTAGAGATGCGTATTACCACGCATTTAAAGATTTATACCATGCAGAAGGATTTGGAGGAGAACAACAGGAACCTCAATCTTGTGGTGGCGCGCCAGATGGAAAAGCACCGTGTTGAGCAGAAGAACATTATGACGGCGTTTGCAAGACTGATAGAGAACAAAGAGAATGTCGGCGGGAACCATTACAGGCATATTTTGTATAACAGCCGGATCCTGGCGGCGGGTATGCAGCTTTCCCCGAAGTTTGAGGATGAGATCAGCGACGATTTTATCGAAACCATCGAGGCAAGCTCCGGGCTCCATGATATTGGAAAGATTATGATGCCGGATTCGATTTTGCTTAAAAATGATGTGTTTACGCAGGAAGAGCGCGAGCTAATGAAGACTCACGCGGAAATCGGCGCGAAAACGCTGATTGATATCTATGAGGGTGTGGAGCGCAATGATTTTGTGAATATGGCGATTGATATTGCGTGGTATCATCACGAGAGCTGGGACGGCTCCGGTTATCCCAAGGGACTTAAGGGCAGGGAGATTCCGCTGGCTGCGCGTATTGTGAAGGTGGTTGATGTGTTCGATGCCATGATCAGCAAGCGCAGATATAAGGAAGCGTTGCCGTTGGAGGAGGCGCTGGAGTATATCCAATCCAACGCAGGCATTATTTTCGATCCGGATATCGTCAAAGTATTTATGCGGATATATCGAAATTTTGACGGAATCGCACCCGAAAACGAATAAAGAACTTACTAAAATATACCACTTATAAAAAAAACACCTCCGTTAATACTAGGATTAAGATGAGCGATAAAAAGCTTGTCTTTCAAAATAGATAACTAAAAATAAGAAAGAAAAAATTACGGAGGTGTAGTGATATGGCATCACAGAACAGATCAAACAGAGTAGAAGTTCCTGAGGCAAAGGCGGCAATGGACCGTTTTAAGACTGAGGTAGCATCAGAGCTTGGTGTGAACTTAAAGGAAGGCTATAATGGCGATTTGACATCTAAGGAAGCCGGAAGCATCGGCGGCGAGATGGTCAGACGTATGATCAAGAGCTATGAAGAGTCAATTAAATAAGGACTTCTAACAATAAAATTTCCGGAATGAAATTTTAAAAATTGAATTTCTGAAATGAAAAAGAGGCTGCGTCATAATACAGAGTGACGCGGCTTCTTTTTTTCTTAACAGGACATTGCGACAGCGTTCTCACATCATCAGCTCCGTAATCGGTTCGATTCCGAGTGCATGCAAATTCCGGTAAGCAAGCGCTACGGCTTCATCCCACAGATATGCGGGGTCATGGCAGTCCGAGCCGACGATTACGCGAACGGGCGCCCTGGCGGCCATCTCCCAGAACCTGCTGCAGGGATAGGGATGGCGTACGCCGTCGGGAAATTCCACCTGCGCACGGCGAAGGCCGTTGGCGTTATATTCTAAGACCGTGTTTGTTGAGACTGCGGCATCAAGGATGATATCGGAGGCACGCCTGCAGTCATCATTCCATGCAAAGGGATTGAACATGTAGAGCTCAGGGTGCGCGACCGCTTTGAACAAGCCGGTTCGCATACCTTCGGCAACTGTTTGCGCATAGCAGAGATACAGGT
>CAMWYL010000337.1 GCA_947178465.1 uncultured Lachnospiraceae bacterium
TGCATAGACCATCTCTGCCTGGGCTCTGCAGCTGGGGAGATTATCGGCACATTTACCGGTAAGGCGGTGGCTTTTTCCACCTGCCTGCTCATATTGTTTGTCGGGCTGCTGCTGATCGTGGCGGATATTCCGGCCAATCTGCAGATGCATAAAAATCACGAACTGCTTTATCTCGGTCTGTTTGCCATAGGCATTGCGGTCTGGTGCCTGGCGGAGACAAATCTGCTGCAGTTTTACACGGACGACAGCAGGCTTGTTCAGCTTATGTCCTGTTGTGCTCTGATTATGATCCCTATTCCGCTGGTGCTTTACCTGGATGCGGCTTTCGGCCTTAAAAACAAAATTGTGGTTCCGGGGGTTTGCGGTCTGTCCGTGGCGGAGTTTGTCATTTGTACTGTCCTGCATTACACAGGGGTGATGGACTACCACGAGACACTGACTTTTTCCAGTATTATACTGGCAATCTCGGCATCTTTACTGCTGTATTCCATCCTGAAAAACGCGTTTCGGGAGGGAAAAAGCAAGATAAGGAATATTTATAAGGTATTGCGTACCATCGGATTTATGGGACTTGGTTTTGCCGCTGTGATAGATATTATAAGATATTATCGGGGCAGCACCAACGACAACGCAATGTTTGTGCGCATCGGTCTGCTGATTTTCATACTGTGCTATGGAATCTCCAGCCTGGAGAAAATGATGAATGCGGTAAAACTCGGGGTGCAGTCGGAGTTTGTCAGCCGGCTTGCCTACCGGGACGGCCTAACGGGCATCGGTAACCGGACGGCTTTTCAGGAGCGTCTGGCGGAGCTGGAGAAAGAAAAGCAACAGCTTCCCGGAATCGCTATTATCATGTTCGATGTAAATGACCTGAAACTTGTAAACGACAATCAGGGTCATCAGATGGGGGATGAACTTCTGGTACGGAGCGCGGAAATCATCAAGACGGCAGTGGAATCCGTGGATGGAACATGCTACAGGATTGGCGGCGATGAGTTTGTAGGTATCCTGTACGGCGAGGATGTGTCCGGACGCTGTGAAAAGACAGGTGTCTGTTTTACCGAGGCCATGGAAGAATATAATGCCGTGAAGGGACAGCCATTCCGCATCAGTATCGCCAGCGGTTATGCGGTCTATGACAAGCTTCAGGAGAACGAAATGCTGACGGACGTGTATCAGCAGGCGGACGTCCGCATGTATGAAAATAAAAAGCAGATTAAAGCAAAACAAAATTACAGATAAGAAAGCCGGGTGGTATTGATGCCGTTTTCAGGAAAAGACTTGCAGAAAATGATTGTTCCGTTGTTTTTGGAGCAGCTTTTGGTAATGCTTGTGGGAATTGCGGATACGCTCGTTGTCAGTTATGCAGGCGAAGAGGCGGTATCGGGGGTTTCGCTGGTCAATCAGTTTAACACGATTTTTATCTATCTGTTTACGGCGCTGGCATCCGGTGGAGCTGTTGTAATCAGCCAGTATATCGGCAGAAAGGATTCTGAAAGTGCAGGAAGGTCTGCCGGCCAGCTTCTGATGTTTGGAACGGTCTTTTCTCTGCTGATCGCGGTAATGGTACTGGTTGGAAATAAAGGGATGCTCCGCCTGCTTTTCGGCAAGGTGGAGGATTCTGTCATGGAAGCCTGCATTACCTATCTGAAAATCTCCGCCTATTCCTATCCCGCGTTGGCTGTCTATAATTCCGGAGCGGCGGTTTACCGGAGCCTTGGAAAGACAAATGTGACCATGTATATATCAGTATTGTCAAATATCATTAACGTGGTCGGTAATGTAATCGGCGTATTTGTACTTCAGGCGGGTGTGGCAGGTGTGGCATGGCCGTCCCTGATTGCGAGGACATTTTCCGCGGTTGTCATTACGATTCTGTGCTTTCGGAAAAAGAATGAGGTGATTTACACAGCCGATTGGATTTTCAAATGGGATACGGATTGTCTGAAACGGATATGGAACGTTGCCATACCAAACGGAGTGGAGAACGGGATTTTTCAGTTAGTGAAAGTAGCACTCAGCAGTATTGTGGCGCTTTTTGGCACCTATCAGATTGCGGCAAACGGTGTGGCGCAGAGCATCTGGTCTTTGGCAGCGTTGGCGGGTGTGGCAATGGGGCCTGCCTTTATCACCGTGATCGGACAGTGTATGGGAAACAATGATACAGATGCGGCAGACTATTATTTTACAAAATTATCAAAGATAACGCTTTTGCTGTCCTCTGCATGGAATCTTCTGATATTTATATTTACGCCGTTGTTCCTGCGGTTCTATGCGCTGGAGGCGCAGACAAAACAGCTTGTGATTTGGCTGGTATTGATACATAATGTGTTCAATGCAGTTGCATTCCCTTTTTCCGGAGCACTTAGCAATGGCCTTCGGGCGGCAGGGGATGTGAAGTTTACGATGTATGTTTCGATTCTGTCCACGATTGCAGGACGGCTGTTTTTATCGTATCTGTTGGGGATTGTTCTCCACATGGGTGTGATCGGGATTGCCATTGCCATGGTTTGCGACTGGGTGATCCGTGCGGTTATTTTTATTTCGCGTCAGAAGTCGGGAAAATGGAAAGCGTTTAAAGTTGTCTGAAAAGAGTTAAATTTGGAGGACAATACATAATGTATCCGAGGATTTTCTGATACAGGTAAGGGAGCTTGGAGTGGTTATCGAAACAGTTGATTTGAAGGGAGTATGAAATATGTATTGTATATTAGTGACAGGTATTCCGGCAGCAGGAAAAAGCACTATGGCAGAAGCCATGTCAGATAGGTTGAAGCTGCCTGTTATTTCAAAGGATTCCATAAAAGAATTGCTGTTTGATAATGTTGGTTTTCGGTCGAGAGCGGAAAAAGTAAATCTTGGAATTGCCGGTATGGAGATTATGTATTATGTCGCAGGTCAGCTTATGAAAGCAGGACAACCTTTTATATTAGAGAATAATTTTGAATATTCGTCAGAACGTGGGATAAAAAATCTTTTGGAAAAATATCAATATTCCGCATTGACCATTGCATTAACAGGCAATTATAAAGTGATCTACCGGCGTTTTCTGGAACGGGAAAGCAGTCCTGACAGGCACAGAGGGCATGTTGTGAATGACTGTTATCCGGAAAAGAAAGAAAATAATCTAAAAGAGCAAAAGAAAAAAACGATTTCTTACGAAAACTTTGTGCATGGAATAGAACAAAGGGGATTTGATGCCTTTTGGGTTGATGGCAGACAGATTAAAGTTGATACAACGGATTTCTCAAAAATTGATATGGAACAATTATTTTCGCAGATTGCGGCATGGAAGGAGGAAATCCTACATGATTGATATGAAAAATATTATAGAAAGGTATAGAGGAAATTATATAGCGGAGATGCGTAAAGATGTGGGACATGCGCCTCTTATGGTAATAAGCTGCGGAGTTATTATTGAAAATGACAAAGGTGAAATACTGCTCCAAAAGCGACGTGATAATGGCTTTTGGGCACTTCTTGGGGGTTCTATGGAGATTGGAGAGAAATTTACGGAAGTGGTAAAAAGAGAAGCATTTGAAGAAGCCGGAATTGAGATAGGAGAACTGACATTATTTGGTATTTATTCGGGGGAGGATGGAATTATCACTTATCCCAATGGAGATATTTGTTATGGGACAGGCATCGTTTTTAAGACAACTGTGTATAGCGGGGAAATTCAAAATAATACAGAAGAAGCACTGGAACATAGATTTTTTGATAAAACAAATCTACCTGATAATTTGAACAAATATGATAAACGGGTAATTATTGATTGGACAAAGGATTTCCAACAGGTAATTGTTGATTGACGAATATCTGTCGCAGGGCAATTAATATTTTATTATCAGACATACAAAGAAAAGGTATATCTTATGAGCAATACAAATTATGATATCAACGTTATGCGCAATATTATTTTGGAAAGCCAGCACTTATTAAAGAAAAGTTCTGACAGTATAGAGGATATTGTATCGGACATTTGCGGATTGCAATATGACCCAAATCCTACGATACATCTAAACCAATATATGATGCTTTGGA
>CAMWYL010000338.1 GCA_947178465.1 uncultured Lachnospiraceae bacterium
ACTTTAACCCTCCCGAAAAATGGAGGATAGTATGGCTTATAATTGGATTAAAGCAGAAGATTACTCAATGGATACCTTTTTGTTGTTTGACAGATGGGTGATTCGTCATATCATGGACGAAAATCAATGGTATCATGGCGGCACGCGCAGTTACATATCCGATATGGCAAAGGCACTCAGCCGTTATCCGTATGTGATAACTTTTTGTAAGAGGAAAGCGCCGGAATGCACAGATTTCCTGAATAAGGTCGCCCGTATCGGCGCAAAGGGCGTCAGTGAAGAAGAAGCCCGCAACGCCGAGACCGCAATTTTGTCTGCACTCGAGACTTATGTGGTATATGCCTATCCTGAAATAATGGAACAGGTCAACTATATACGCAATTGGAATCCGCAAACGCTGTATAATCTGGTGGATTTGCGTGAAAAGCTTGTTCTCGATGTCGGCTCCGGAACCGGACGGCTTGCATTTGCGGCCGCCAAGCGTGCCAAGCGCGTATATGCCAGCGACCCCTGCGATGCCTTACGTGAGTACATGCGTGATAAAATCAAAAACAGCAACATCACTAATATGAAGGTGCTTGACGGAGAAGCAATGAATCTGCCTTATGAAGACAATACCTTTGACGTTGTAATGTCAGGGCATGTTGTCGGTGATTATTATGATGAAGAAATTGCCGAAATGACTCGTGTTACAAAAAACGGAGGCTTCATCGTTTGCTGTAACGGCGATGATGAATTTAAGCGAACGGCGCCTGATAGCGAACTTGTATCCAGGGGGTTTGAGTTCTTCCGTCATGAGAGCCGTGAGGGAGGAATCATTTACGACTACAAAAAAATGATTGAAAAATAACTTTTTCAATGAAGCTATCCGGCGGGGGAATTTGCATGAACGCAAATTCCCCCGCTGTTCGTACATTACCCACTCCGCTAATCCACCGACTTCAACGATTCCGCCATATTGATTCTATCCAGCTTCCCCGCCATAATCAGGTTTATCCCCCAAGTAAACAGAAACGTGAGTAGGACGCTGAGCAGATAGCTGACATTCCTGACATGTATGTCAAAGGATATCATGTCAATATCCACCTCCCGCATCACGTAAATATGGAGCAGCTTTCCCAGAACAAGCCCCACCGCGCAGCCGATTGCCGTAAGCGCCATATTCTCCCGAAAGACATAGGAGGCGGTCTCGTTCCTGAAAAAGCCCAACACCTTAATCGTCGCAATCTCACGGATACGCTCGGTGATATTGATATTGTTCAGATTATAAAGCACAATAAAAGCAAGCGCGGCTGCACAGACAAGCACCACGAGCACAATATAATCCATGCTGCTCATCATACTCGCAAAACGCTCCCGCATATCTGAATTGGCTGCAACCGCGGTTACGTTCGTAAGCTTCATTATGGCGGCTCCCGCTGTATGGACATCCACCTCTTCCGGCAGGCTCACATAGATATTTTTATATTCGGGCGCACCGAACGCCTTTTCATACGTCGTTTCGTTGATGTACACATAATTATAGAGGTAATTCTCGCAGATTCCCGTCACGACAGCCTGTATTTCCCTTCGGTCCTCATCATACAACAGGATGGCATCCCCCACCTGAAGATGATTCCGCTCTGCCAGCTTATTACAGATTACGGCTTCTCCCGCACCCGGATACGCAAGGGCTTCCCCGGAGAGGGTATGCAGGTCGATATGATGCCCCAACGCCTGCGGATTTGCCGCCACAATCAGATTTGCGGATTTTATGCTGCCGTCCGTCTCCAGGTCCATCGTCGTTTCCAAAACAGCCGTGTATTCGCCCCTATACGAAGCAATCAAATCCGCGAGTTCTTTGCCGGATGCATCCTTCTCCGCGGCAATGCCGTTCTTGAGCGTAACGTCCAACTGATAGGTCTGTATCTCCTCAAACTGCTGGTCCGCAACGCCGGCCACGGAATCCCTGATACCGAAGCCGGTCACCAGAAGCGCGGTGCAGCCGCTGATTCCGATGACCATCATAAAAAATCTTCTCTTATAACGTACAATGTTCCTGACGGAAACCTTGTGCAGGAATTTCAGCCGCTTCCAGATAAACGGCACATACTCCAAAAAGACCCGTTTCCCTGCTCTTGGCGCCTTCGGGCGCATCAGGTTTGCAGCCGTCTCCTGAAACTCATACCTGCAGGACGCCCACGTCGTTCCCATAGAGCACAGGAGCGCTGCCGCAAGGCAGAACACCGCCGTCTTCCAATCAAAGACATAAACAATCCCTCCGAACTTGTACATCATCCCGTAGGCCATCCAGATTACCAACGGAAACATCCGGATGCCCAGAAAATAGCCTGCCACACACCCTGTCACCGCTGCACTTCCGGAGTAAAAGAGGTATTTTCCCATAATTTTTCCCTCTCCATAGCCTAACGCCTTGAGTACGCCAATCTGCGTCCTCTGCTCCTCCACCATACGGTTCATGGTCGTCATGCAGACCAACGCCGCCACCATGAAAAAGAAAACGGGAAATACATTCGCCAGTCCCTCCACAATACCGGAATCATTCTCAAAGCAGACATACCCGATATTGGTATCCCTGCCCAGCACATAGGTATCCGGCTCCTCAATATCCGCAAGCTCCGCGCGCGCATCCGCGATTTCCGCCTCTGCATCCGCGATTTCTTCCTCAAACTCCCGATACGCGTCGTTATACTCCTCCCAGCCCGTTGCAAGCTCCTCTCTCGCATCAAGAAGCTCCTGCCGGTTAGTCTCGAGCTCCGCTTCCGCATCCGATAACTGCCGCCGTGCTGCAGCAAGCTCCGCTTCTCCGGCCGTAAGCTGCCGGTTCGCTTCCTCTATCTGCAGGTGCGCCGCCGCAAGCTGCTCCATCGCCGCTCCCATATCCATACCCACGCCGGCCTGTCCCGCGTAAAGCTGCTCCATATTGGCAAGCTCCTCTTCCCGCGCCGCAAGCTGCGTGCGCGAATCGGCAAGCGTCCGCGCCTCCCTGTTTATCCGTGCCCTGTTGTCCGCAAGTGTCTGCTCCGCATCCGCAAGCTTGGTCTCTCCGTCCGCGATCTCCGCCTCCGCGTCCGCAAGCTCGCTGCGGGCATCGGCAAGCTCCTTCTCCGCCTTTGCCTTCTCTGACGCAAGCTCTTCCTCCGCATCCGCGATTTCCGCCTCCGCGTCCGCAAGAATCGCCTGATATCTGCGCGCTCCCTGCGCTTTACAATATTCCTCCCACTGCTCCTTGCGTGCTTCCATATATGCGTCATATTCCTCGGAGTATATCGGTGCGTCCGTATCGAATTTGACGTAAATCTCCGTGTAGTATTCCGTGTCAAAACCCTCCGGCAGCAGATACACAAATCCGCTCACACTGCCGTTGCCGAGCGACGTGTTCCCGCGCTCAAACTGAATATAGGCAGAGGCCTGCGCCACACCGACAATCGTGTATTCCCTGTAGGTAAAATTATCAAGATCTTCCTGTTCATTATTGTCGGAGAGCACCAGCTTACTGCCGATTGCATCGGAATTATAGCATTTGGAGTCCACAATGCACTCCGCCGCGTTCTCAGGCAGCCTTCCCGCCGTAAGCTCCACACCGTTTATATGTTCCGTCAGGGAGTGCGCCTTCAGAACACCCTCATTGCCGTCCGCGTCCAGATAGAGGATATCCGCCTCTACCGCGCCTTCCACCGCGCGCACCTCCTCCTTCTGTGCCAGGGCAAGAACATCCTCCTGCTCAAAACCGAGCGTGGACAGAAGCCGATAATCATAGAGCTGCTTTTCTTGTAAATATGTGTTCGCGGATTCTACCATAACCGCCTTTGTTATCTTCAAACCCGCAAAGAAGCCGACGCCCAATGCCACAATCGCCCAAATCGCAAGATAGCGTCCCAGACTTTGCCGGATTTCCCGTAATGTTGTTCTCTTCATCATGGATTTCATTGTTTTCTCCATTCCGAAGCGCTTTGCGCTGAGGAACGCGAGCAGAATATCCAATTCTGCTCTGCGCTCAATAGAATTTGTGACGCTTCGGCACAAATTCTTGGTTG
>CAMWYL010000339.1 GCA_947178465.1 uncultured Lachnospiraceae bacterium
GTCATACATTGCAAGGTACTGTCGTTTGGTTATGGCAGTACCTTTTTATATAGATTTTATGTGAATTGGAGTGTGATTTTTATAAAAGAAAATAACACAAATGATTTGTTGCAATATATAGCAGAAAACGGTATTATTGATTTAGCATATGTACAAGAACAGGTTGAAATGCAGAAGAAAAAAGAACTGTTACAAAAACACCAATATAAAATATGGGAGGGAAAGGATGGGAGGTGGTATACATATATTCTGAACAGTGATGGCAGAAGGATATTAAAAAAACGAGCATCTAAAGGTGAGATAGAAAATGTAGTGATTGATTACCTAAGGACTACAGAGAAAATTCTTATAACGACCGTATTTGAAGAATGGTTACAGAAGAAGTTAGAGTTTGGCGAAATCCAGAAACAGACGTATGACCGTTATAAGACAGATTTCCATAGATTCTTTGATAATTCTGTTATAGCAGTGAAAGATGTGCGAAAAATAACGGAGGAGGATTTAGAAGAATTTATAAGGAAATCCATTCGGGACAAGGAATTGTCAAACAAGGCATTTAGTGGACTTAGGCTTTTGATTATTGGCATTTTCAAATATGCCAAAAAGATGAATTATACGAAAATAAGCATTACGCAATTTCTGGGTGATTTGGAGCTTCCTAAGAAGGTATTTGCAAAAAGGACTGTGAATGATGCAGAGTCGGTTTTTACGGATGCAGAGGTCGAAAAAATACAAAAGTATATCAGGGAAAATGAATCGCTCATTAATTATGGTATATTGCTTGCTTTTCAAACAGGAGTCAGAGTGGGTGAGCTGTGTACGCTAAAATTCTCCGATATACATGAAGACAGACTGTGTATACGAAGAACGGAAGTAAGGTATAAGGGAGAAGATGGGCAATATGTATTTGAAGTCCGTGAATCACCAAAGACGGAGGCGGGTAATCGAGACATTATATTAAACTCAGAGGCTAAGAAAACCCTGAAACAAATCCGAAAGATAAATCCCTTCGGAGAGTACATGTTTATGAATGATGGGAAGCGGATTAAGGAAAAAGCATTTAGTGTTAAGATTACAAAAATATGCCGTTATGTTGGTATCAAGGAACGGTCGATGCATAAAGCAAGAAAGACTTATGCCACAAAGTTAATAAATGGCGGTGTGGATGAGCGTCTTGTTATTCAGCAGATGGGACATACATCTATTGAGTGTACGAAAAACCATTATTATTTCAATAATAAGACCGATGAAGAAGCAGTCAGTCAGATTGAAAGCGCGATATCTTATTGAAAAACCTGAATTTGATTACATGGTAATCAAAGGTAATCAAACAAAAAGTGGAAGAATGCCGTATTTACAAGGAAAACAGACAGTGTGTCGAGGGTTCAAATCCCCCTCTCGCCAGTTAAAAGTATCGTAGAAATACGATACTTTTTATGTGAAAAAATGCAACAGCATATCTCACTGCAAAATTGTGATTACAAACACAATTTTGCAAATACACACATGATTATATAATAAGAGCATATTATAATAACGATGGGGGTGATTGACATGATTAGCTATCGTCCGTTGTGGGAGACAATGGAGAAAAAGAACATTTCGCAATATCGTCTGATCAAAGAGGGCATTAATAATAAAACCTTAGATTATTTGAAAAAGAATAAAAACATAACACTTTTAACGGTGGAGAAGCTGTGTGGAATTCTTGATTGCACGCCGAATGATATTGTAACGTTTTTAGAATGAGAAGGCTTTATACGAAAATATCATTTTTGGGAAAGTATATTGCTACAGAAAAAGGCAGCGTTGATGATTACACGGCGAGCGACTTTGCTCAAGGAGTTTGACAGGATGGTGCGGTTATAAGAGGTATGGAAGAAGAGGGCGGTTCAGGCTCAGTATTATGTAAATGCTGAGTCTGAACCGCCCTTTTTGACACGTTGGTCAGTTCAGGACAAAATACGCGTAAACAGTGTATTCATCAAAGTCTCCGCTGTCCCTGAAATCCAGGACACTCTTTGTCAGCCTGTAGTTTCCCGGTTCAAGTTCGCCGTACAGCCATGCCCAACGCAGTTCCCGTTCGCAGGTCTCCCCGGCTGTAAGGGTGAACGCAATTGCAGTAAAGCCATAGTCACCCACAACAACAATCGGTGCAGTTTCCCAGACCCCATCCTTTTGTACTTCGATTGCAAAGTCATCGCTGTACAGAAGGTCTCCTGTCGGGGCATCAGCGTCGTATTGCTGAAAGACCATTGTTGCACCGGTCGGAGAAATGTTTTTTAAAGAAAAGGACAGACCAATCTGCTCGATCTCTGATTCCGGCTTGTAAATATAGGCACTGCCTTCTCTGACATCAGGGTCAAAGGATGTCGTATTTAAAATATTTAAAACACTGTTACCGTATGTATCCCACCAGTCGTCTGCGGAGTAGGTTAGGGCAACGACGCCGTTGTATGGCTCCCGAAACGAAATAAAATCCCAATATGCGTTGTTATCATAGGTGCCGATGTTGGCGGGAACACCGGCAATCGTCGTTTCTTCTTCGGAGAGACCTGTCCCACAGACGCCGAAGCGCTCTATATAGGAAAGCTCAATATACCCTTCAGATACGCCCTCCGGATAGAAGTGGATTCCATACATTCCCAAAATCGACAAATCGCTGTCCGTTGAAAAGGTTTCGTAGTCCCACCCATCGGGTAAGGTTATGGATAGTCTGCCATAGGGACCGTTCTGCACGATTTCGGTGCTTTTTACGGGTTCTGCAGAGGCGTTGGTTTGCTCAGGAATATTCGAATCCGAGGCGTTGGTTTCGGCGACTTTCGTCAAATTTTCAAGCTGTGAGTTTTCAAGCATCTCCGATTCAAGCTGCGTATTTCCGTTTTGCGGTTCCGATTCAATGGTATTTTCACAGCCGCTCATGAGCAATCCTATAGAGAGCGCTGCGATGACAGCATATTTTTTCATTTTCGTTCCCTCCTGATTTGTCGGTACAGACCGATAGCTTCCCGCGAGCAGTGCACCATGATATGCTTGTCGACGCAAAATATCGACGCCAAGCCATGCCTTTGTAAAGAGTCAGTTTGTAAAGTGTGGTCCTGTAAAGTAAGACACTGCTCGTATATAGTATATACGAAAGAAACCACAGAAAATTTTGGCTGTTTATAAAAAAATATAATATTTTACAGACAGGTGCAAAATACCAATGCCAGGCCATGACTTTACAAAGAGGCAGGCAGAAAAACTTATTTCGATTCGGGACGCAAATTCGGTGTTACAATAGCGGAAATCGGGCACCGAAGCGGCGTAAATTCGGCGTTGCAACTGCCGGTTGACAAATTTCCAAGTGCTGTTGATAGCCGTTTTTGCTGTTGTGCGGTAGAATAAATCTGATGACGGGAAAAACGACTGTTCCAAAACAGCAAAAGTTTAGCGGAAAGGATGGGAAGACTTATATGACACTCGGAGAAAAAATTTATGAGCTGAGGGCGGGAAAGGGACTCTCGCAGGAAGCCATTGGGGAGAGGATGGGCGTATCGCGGCAATCCGTATCAAAATGGGAGCCGGATCAGTCTGTTCCGGAACTGGAGAAAATCGTGGCAATCAGCGAGTTTTTTGAAGTCAGTACGGATTACTTATTAAAGGATACAGGGGAAAAGCCTGATGGAGAGAACCACGCTGCGGCAGGAGCGGTGCGGACGCCGTCAGAGGAGAGTTCCTATAGGAATGCGGCAAAAGGTCTGCACTATGAATACAAAAGTAAGCGGATGGTCAGGGGACTTCCGCTGGTACATGTGAATATCGGTCTGGGGGGATATTGGGCCAAGGGAATTATTGCAATTGGGAATATGGCAAGCGGGGTTGTGGCCATAGGATTATTGGCTGCGGGTGTTGTCAGTCTGGGAATACTTGCGGTGGGAATTTTATTGGCGCTTGGCACGGTGGCAGTCGGGCTGATCAGTCTGGGAAGCTTTGCCGTGGGACTTGTTGCGTTTGGAGCCATTACGGTAGGCGGATTCTGTA
>CAMWYL010000340.1 GCA_947178465.1 uncultured Lachnospiraceae bacterium
ATGTTTCCGTTCCTTGGGGTAAATTGGATCAGCCTTATCAGACGCTGGCCGGCTTTGCGAAAACCAAAGAACTGGCTCCCGGCGAGACGCAGTCGGTGACGGTTTCCTTCCGTCTGGAAAGCCTTGCCGGTTATGATACCGAAGCAGCGGCTTATGTTCTGGAGGCAGGGAAGTATATTGTACGTGTGGGTAACAGCAGCCGGAACACAGTTCCCGCCGCAGTCGTTGAACTGAAAGAAACTGTGAGTGTACGTCAGGTAACGAACGTGGGAGGAAATCCCGGTTTTACCGACTGGAAGCCGGAAACATTAAAGTCTGAGGAACTGCCCGCCGGTCTGCCGATACTGGAAGCGGATACCCGCGCATTGAAAACGCTGTCCTGGCCGGAGCGGAAACAGCCTTCTGACAAGGCGAAACAGATCGTGGCAGGATTGAGGGATGACCAGTTAGTTTATCTGTGCATCGGTAACTTCAAAGACGGAGCGGGGATTGCCAGCATCATCGGCAATGCGTCGCAGAGCGTAGCCGGAGCAGCAGGGGAGACCAGCACCCGCGTACCGGGTATACCGTCGTTAGTAATGGCTGACGGTCCTGCAGGACTGCGCCTTTCGAAGCAATACACGAAAGATGAGAAGGGGGTACACTCCGTTGGAAGCACGCTGCCTGCCGGAATGGAGGATTTCTTTGGACCGGTGTCGAAGTTCATGATGGGGCTGCTGCAGAAGAAACCCAAGGGAGAGATTCTTACCCAATACTGTACGGCGATTCCTATCGGAACCGCACTGGCCCAGAGCTGGAACATGGAGCTGTGTGAAGGATGCGGTGCTGTCGTGGGTGAAGAGATGGAATATTTCGGCATTCATCTGTGGCTGGCCCCGGCGTTCAATATCCATCGCAGTCCATTGTGCGGCAGGAATTTTGAATACTATTCTGAAGATCCGTTAATTAGTGGCAGAGTAGGAGCTGCCATTACAAAAGGAGTACAGCAGCATGCAGGGCGAGGAACCACTATCAAGCATTTTTGCTGCAATAATCAGGAGACAAATCGTCTGGTTTCCAACAGTGCGGTCAGTGAACGGGCATTGCGTGAAATCTATCTGCGGGGATTCCAAATCTGCGTGGAAGAGTCTTCGCCCTGTGCGATTATGACCTCTTATAATTTGTTGAACGGTACCCACACCTCCGAACGCAGCGATTTGCTAGGGACCGTAGTCCGCGGCGAATGGGGTTATGGCGGTCTGATTATGACAGATTGGGTGATTTCTGCTATGGCAGATAAAGGAAAATACCGTGGTGCAAAGTCCGCGCCGACAATAAAAGCGGGAAATGATGTGTTTATGCCGGGCAGTCCTGCCGATTATAAGACCGCGATGAATGCGCTGCAGGGAAAAGATAAAGAATTTTCACTTACCCGCACGGAACTTGTTTATTGTGCCGAGCATGTGGTAGATATGGTATTGAGGCTTACCGGAGTATGATTTTACAGCGGAAAATGAAAGGACACGATTGAAGGAAAGGCGTTTATTGGGAGCTACCAATGGGCGCCTTTGCTTATTACAAAGCTTATGATATCATGATTGTTATAGAGTGTTTGGATAAATACTGGACATATAATCAGGTTTTTATTGATATCAAGGGACTATATGGTAATTGAGGGAGGGAAATGTCTATGGATGAACAGCTGATGAAAAAGATGCAGATGATAACGTCAGAAGAGCAAGCTTATTTGGACGAAGAACCGCATGTAAAAAAAGAGATCTATACAAAAAAGAATGAATTTGAAGTTGACAGTCAGTTGTTTTTGCGGGAAGGAAAACTGATTACAGTGAGGCGTCACAGCCGCTTTGTGGAATTCCCGCTCCATAAGCACAACTATATTGAGATCGTATATGTGTTTGCCGGTGAGATCACACACTATATTGACGGTAAAGAAATAAGAATGCAGCAAGGTGATATGCTTCTATTGAACCAGCATGTGGAGCATGGTGTAAAATGTGCCGGAGCCGGCGATATAGGGATTAACTTCATTGTCCTGCCGGAATTTTTTGACATACCTCTTCAAATGATGAATAAGGAGAACATTATTGCAAACTTTCTTGTGGGGACGTTCAAACAGAATAATGCGGTTCCGCAGTATCTGAATTTTAGGTTACAAGACCAGAATGCTATTTCGAATCTGATGGAAAATATGATTATTTCTCTTATGGATGGAAATAGTAATGAAGATGTTATCAATCAGTATTCTATGGGATTGGTTTTTCTGTATTTAATCAATCATATAGACAAGCTGTCGGGGGACTCATCCCAAAACTATGAGGATATTGTTATCCAGGCAACTACAAAATATATTGATTCCCATTACAGAACGGCATCCTTAAGTCATATTGCAGGTGATTTTAATCTGTCACTTCCGGCATTGAGCAGAATGATTAAAAAATGCACGGGTCACACTTTTCAGGAACTTTTAATGCGTAAGAGATTTCAAAAGGCGGTAATGTTTCTGATGGAGACAGAACTTCCGGTGGAAGAGATTGCAATAAATGTAGGGTATGAAAATCAAAGTTATTTTTATCGTCAGTTTAAGGCACGATATGAGATGACACCAAATCAGTACCGGATTATTCATAAGAATGATGATCAGATAGAAATATAGATAGTAACTGTTCAGGCTCCTGTCTTTCATAGTTACTATAGATACATATAACAGTGAAGGTATCTGAACTGTTACGAATTGAAATATAAGACAGTATTTTTGTTAAATGGGGACATTATAAAATTGTGCCGAAAATTTTATAATAAAAATCACTGTATGAATACAAATCCGGATAGCAGTCCTGTCAGCGTGGACTTAAGTCCGGTATTTCATTTGGAGTAGGTTTGGTTTAGGAGGGAAAATATGAGTACATATTATCTGGCTGTAGATATCGGTGCATCCAGCGGCCGGCATATGATTGGAAGCCTGGAGGATGGGAAAATGCATCTCGAAGAGGTTTACCGGTTTCCAAACGGTATGAAACGTGTGGACGGAAGCCTGTGCTGGGATGTGGAAGCACTGTTTTATGAGATTAAAGAGGGCTTGAAACGGTGTAAAGAAATTGGAAAGATACCGTCCTTTATGGGAATTGATACCTGGGCCGTGGATTACGTGCTGCTTAACGAAAATGACCGGATACTCGGAAAAACTTACGGATATCGTGATGACAGGACAAACGGGATGGATGCAAAAGTGTATGAGGAGATTTCACTAAAGGATCTCTATGCACGTACCGGAATCCAGAAGCAGATTTTTAACACGATCTATCAGTTGATGGCGGTAAAACAGAAGGAGCCGGAGCTGCTTGCGAAAGCAGAGAGTATGCTGATGATTCCGGATTATTTCCATTTTCTTTTGACCGGAGTGAAGCGGACAGAGTACACCAATGCGACCACCACGCAGTTAGTAAGCCCTGTGTCAAAGGATTGGGATTATGAGTTGATTGATATGCTGGGTTATCCAAGGAAGATATTTGGAGAGATCAGCCAGCCGGGTACTTTAGTAGGAAATTTCAGCAAAGAGATTCAGGAAGAGGTAGGTTTTGACTGTCAGGTGATCCTGCCTGCCACACATGACACAGGTTCCGCCGTAGTTGCCATACCGACCACAGAAGATGATGCATTGTATATCAGTTCCGGTACATGGTCGCTTATGGGAACGGAGCTTATGGAGGCTGACTGTTCGACCGAGAGCAGGATGCACAATCTCACGAATGAAGGCGGTTATGAATACCGTTTCCGGTATCTGAAAAATATCATGGGACTTTGGATGATCCAGTCTATCCGGAAAGAATTCGCAGAAGAGTATTCCTATGGATACATCTGTGAACAGGCGAGGGAACAGACCATTCCTTCCATTGTAGACTGCAATGATGATATGTTCTTATCACCCTCCAGTATGATTGAAGCAGTGAAGACTTTCTGTGAAAAGAGCGGGCAGCAGGTGCCGCAGAATGAATGGGAGATTGCGGCGGTAATCTACAAT
>CAMWYL010000341.1 GCA_947178465.1 uncultured Lachnospiraceae bacterium
CACGCCCGAGGGTCTGGCGCGTGTCCTGGATATGATGGCGGCAAATATATCGCCGATGCTGGTCGGCAGCACCGTGAAGGACGGAAACGGACAGGATTTGCCGGAGGCTTCCAGAATACGTGCGGAACGGTTAAAGGCTCTGCGCCAGGAAATCAGTCAAATTGAAGGGCGCCTGCAGGCGGCGCGTAAAGGTCTTAACAGCAATATACAGCTCTTAAAGAAGGCTGCTTCCTCACAGCAGAATCTGTATCAGGGCATTGTGATGAAAAAGATGAATGCGCCGGACACGGAAGATAACGAGGCAGCAACTCAGTACAGCCGGACAATGGATGAGATTAATCGGAGCTGGAGTGCCTTTCAGAATCAGGCGGCGGATCTCGTGAAGCTGATTGCGGACAGCGGCGAGGACCCGGAGGGCATTTCGGATATGTTTTCCCTGCGGGCGTTGGACATTGAAAAGGTACAAACGGCCGATTACGGGGAACAGGAGAATTATTACAATACGATTCTCGGTGCGCAGAAAAGTGCGCTCGCGTCTCAGCGCAGCGTGAACCAAATCGAAGAGGAGCTGTTTAACAAGAAGTCGGAGTACAGTGAAATTGCGGCAGGAAAGATATCCGTGCCCGCATCCGGTGAATAACAACACTATAGAGGCAGGGGAACGGAATGGACAGAAATGAAAAAAATGCTCTGACGGATATCCGATATGTCAAGCTCGTTCCGATTGGCAGTGTGAATCCCAATAATCCCCTTTCGGATGAGACCAAGGAGGAACAGGCGGCGTTATTAAACCGCTGCCTGAATGACTATCCCAAAGGGGTGATTATTGGGAAGGACATATCCATTGGCAGATATCAGCTCGGGGAGCATGAGCTTACAATGGAAAAGATTACTTATCATGTGGGATTTGCAAGAAAACCTGCATGGTTGCAGAAAGGAAAAGATTACGATGACAGTTGAAGCAAAAAGAGAAGAGAACGAATTGATTTTCAAGGTTGCGGGGCGGGTTGACAGCTCGACTGCACTGTTGCTTGAGAAGGAGATTAAGGACCGACTGGAAACGGATGTCACGGAGATTTCAATGGACTTTTCCATGTTGGATTATATCTCCTCGGCAGGATTGAGAGTGTTGCTGACAACACAGAAAATTATGAATAAGAGAAAGGGGAAGCTGATTATCAGAAACGCAACCGGCATTGTGCAGGAGATCTTTAAGATTACGGGATTTTCAACGATTTTGACAATCGTGTAATGTCATAGTGGCATGACATTATGGCATGCGCATCATTGAAAAAAGGGGGAGGTGCAGATGATAAGGTATTCAGAAATCAGGCAGGGAGATATTCGTCAGGTGGTCAGGCGTTATGAACAATATCTGAACAGCGGGGAATATATCAGAAACGATATTCTTGAGGCATTCCGTGCGAGCGGATATGTCGGATATAAGGCGGAGGATGGCGGCAGAATCGTGGGAATCGTCTCCGGAAGGCGGGGAATTGCTTTTACTTATCCGCATCCGGAGCTGGGGGAAGAGCTTAGCGGCTATGCGGGCTGCCGCGGCGTGTATACCGTGGATTGTCTGCTGGTGCTGCCGGAGTACAGACACACGGGAATCGCGCGGAATTTAATCTATTGCATCCGAAGGTGGTTAAAGGGTATAAAAACAGAGCTCGTCCTGGCGGAAATCTGGATGTATCCGGATGCGTCCGTTCCGGCTGCCGCAGCCTTTGCACATCTCGGAAGAACCGTATTTCATCGGGCGCTTCCGGAGTTCTATAAGGAAAATGAGACATATGGGATAGAGTGTCCGATATGCGGAAAGCATTGTTGCTGTGGAGCATTGATAGAGATGTACCTGTTATAAGGGAATGCAGGGGATTTGCCTATGAATGGGGATTTTCACAGGAGAAAGGGTGGTTAAGAAGTGAAACACGGACTGAAGGCGCGCATCGGAATTGCAATAACCGGAATGATTTTGCTGATGGGAATTGTCCTGATTGCTTTCGGCTATCTGGCATTTTATGACACATATATCAGTTTTTATAGTGATAAGGCACAGGGAATTGTCCGCATGCTGGCCAATGAGGCAGACGCAGAGGCAGTGAGAAGATATTTGGAAAGCGGGGAGACAGATGCGGCATATGAGCGGCTGTGGTCGCATTTTAACAATGTCAAGGAAAACACGAGTGAGCTGAGCTATCTGTATCTGTTTGTTCCACATGAGGATCATTTTACATATATTCTCGATGCCTATACGGCGGAGGATGACATGAATAACATTTCCCGGTTGGGAGACGAATTCTCTTATGGAGAGATTGAGTATCGGTATCTCATACCGGATATAAAGAATAAGAGGCCCTCCACGAAAGTAATCTTTGGCGCGGATGAAGGCTTTGGGAGAACGGTGTCGGCGTGGGCGCCGGTGCTTGACGCGGAGGGAGAGCTTGTGGCAGTGGTAGAGCTTGTGGCAGTGGTAGAGGCGGACTATGTTCTGGGCAATCTGCAAAGGCAGATTAACTTCTATATGACAGGCGCCACGACCTTTCTTGTCGTGAGCATGACCGTGATACTGTGTGGGATACTTCAGGTAATGAAACGGAATATCACAATACCGTTGGAAAGGCTTACCGCATATGTAAACTCCTACGAGAGCGGGGAACCCGAGCCGAAACCCTATTCCTTTGAAAGGGATGACGAGATAAAATCGCTGTCGGATTCATTTCGAGATATGATTGTGCGAACGAATAAATACATATCCGTAATTGAGCAGATCACGGCGGAGAAGGAGCGCATCGGAGCGGAGCTTTCCGTTGCGGCCCACATTCAGACGGCGATGCTTCCAAATATATTCCCGCCGTTTCCGACATGCAGAGAGATAGACATTTTTGCAATGATGACGCCCGCAAAGGAGGTTGGTGGAGATTTTTATGATTTCTTTCTGATTGATGGGCAACGGCTTGCGGTGGTCATTGCGGACGTGTCAGGAAAGGGCGTTCCTGCAGCGCTGTTTATGGTAATTGCAAAGACGCTGATAAAGAATCATGCGCTGAACGGCGAGGATCCAGAGGAGATTTTTGAAAATGTCAATACACAGCTCTGTGAGAGCAATGAGGAGGGTATGTTTGTAACGGCATGGATGGGGATTCTTAATATTGCTACGGGAACGCTCAGCTATGTAAATGCGGGACATAATATGCCGCTTCTGAAACGCTGCGGCAGGGAATTTGACTTTGTCGAGATGCAGCCGGATTTTGTGCTTGCGGGAATGGAGGGACAGCATTATACGCAGAACAGCATGGTTCTCAAGGCGGGCGATATGCTGTACCTCTATACGGACGGCGTTCCGGAGGCGGTAAATGTGGCAAAGCAGCTTTATGGGGACGAGCGGCTTAGGTGTGCGCTGAACCGCAATAAGAAGGAGGAGCCGGAGACGCTTTTGTCGGATATTTGGGCGGATATTGACCGTTATGCAGGAGAGGAGCCGCAGTTTGACGATATTACAATGGTGTGTCTGCGGTATAACGGAGCAGGCAGGGAAAGGGGAACTGCATATGAGCATTCTGCGGATAAAGGCTGCGGATAGCCGGCTTGATACTGTGCTGGCCTTTCTTGACGCGCAGCTCGAAGGCGCAGAATGCCCCGGAGAAATCGGCAAGCAGATTGCCATCGCGGTAGAGGAGCTTTTCATCAATATCGCACATTACGCGTATGGTGCGGCGGAAGGAGAGGTCATCCTGCGGGTGGAGCTGCTCTCTGATGAAAGTGTTGAGCGATGTGGGGTTGCCGTTACTTTTGAGGATAGTGGGATACCGTACAACCCTTTACAAAGGGCAGACCCCGATATTAATTTGTGCGCCGAACAAAGAGAAATCGGCGGGCTCGGAATCTATATTGTGAAGAAGGGTAACAAGGGAAGAAAGGGTATGTTCGGCAAGTAAGAGATAAGGAGGAAAAATATCAGAGGCTTTAAGATGGTTGAATGCCATTTTAAAGCCTCTGATTATTAAAAGG
>CAMWYL010000342.1 GCA_947178465.1 uncultured Lachnospiraceae bacterium
TCCGCAAACCACGAATATGCAAAAGCCACGCAGAAATGAGGTAAAAATGTCAAGACGCGGAGAAAATATCAGAAAGAGAAAGGACGGACGATGGGAAGGACGATATTGTGTACCGGAAATGCAGTCCGGCAGGAAAGTCAGTCACTCTGTCTATGCGAAAACCTACAACGAAGTGAAAGAAAAGCTGCTATTTGCAAAAATATCAACAGAGACTATAGCTGAGAAAAGCGGATGCGATACGAAGATCCGTTTCTCCGCTGTAGCGGAAGAATGGCTTGCCGCAACCGCATCATCGAAAAAGCACTCGACATATATAAAATATTGTTCTATTTATGAGAAACATATTAAGGAACATCTTGGAGAGCTTCCGCTCTCTGAACTAAATGAAGATATTCTGACGGAAATATTTCATAATATAGAAAACGAAGCGCGGTCAGATAGCCTGCAAAAAAGTATTTTATGTGTGCTAAATCAGATACTTTCTTACTCCAAGTCATATTATCATGTCGGTTTGCTTCGGTATTCCTATCCGAGAAGACGTTCAGGAAATAAGCCTGTTGAGGTGCTAAATCAGATAGAACAGTCTCGACTGCTACAGTGTCTTTACAATAAAACGGATATTCATAAGATAGGAATTATCATCTGTATTTCCACAGGGCTGCGTTTGGGTGAAATCTGTTCCCTAAAGTGGGAGGATATTAATTTATCAGGAAAGGTACTGTATGTGAATTCAACTGTACAACGAATTGCAGTGGACGGGCAGGATACAAAGACAATTCTTTTGGAAGGGGCACCGAAAAGTATTTTTTCCAAGAGGGAAATACCGTTATCGGATGAAATTGTCAAGCTGTTAGTTCCGTATTATGACAATGCAGCCACAAAATATGTGCTTAATAAAAACAAACCGATGGAACCCCGAACATATCAAAAAAAGTTTCAACGGTATCTGCAGGCTGCAGGAATTGGAAAGAAAAATTTTCATATTTTGCGCCATACGTTCGCTACAAATTGCATCAGCAGCGGAACCGACGTGAAAAGCCTTAGTGAGATATTGGGACATTCTGATGTAAAGATTACCCTAAACCGTTATGTGCATCCGACAATTGAAACAAAGCGGCAATATATGAATTCGTTATCTGTCATTTATGGTCATTATCTGGGTCAGCAATGCCAATAACATGCATATTTTATGAGAAAAGTGTAAAAAGTTCGCAGATTACGGCAATCTGCGAACTTTTTAGCACATGTAGCCATATTGGGCAGAATAGAAGAATTGCAAAAGGAGAGGAAAGTGGCGCAGGAAATTTTGTGCAAAACGGTCCACCAATACAATAAGGAGCCAATACCCGTAGCGGATATGCGTAAGCTTCAGGAAATTGCGGAAGACTACCGTAGTGTGAAGAATTACGTATATGCCCGTTATGGTGGGATTCATAGTTTACCCAAGATATATCCGGGTTATACAGTCCAGAACGAGATGACGGACTGTGGACTCAGGGCAAAGCTTGCAATGCCGGCTGCGTATTTTTATCTTGCGGTTTTTGATGCCTTAGGCGATATCAAAAGCCGATGGGGGCAAACGAAATCAAGAGTTTTGAAGCTTGTAGGGCAGAATGAGAATTTTACGGCGGATGAAAAACATTATCTGAGATTCCTGCTGAAGTGCAGCAATGCATTTGAGGCTGTACTAAATCAAAACCCCATCATACTTCCGCCTGAGCTACAGCAAAAGTATGACATTCTTGCGAAGCAGGTGGATACAAAAAAGCTGCACCGCTATCTGTGCAGACAAGTCAGGAAATGTCATGCGGGATGTCAGCATACGGATATGGCGGAGGGTTTTTCGATTACCGAACGTGCTTACCGTTATGGGGAAAGCAAGGAAGGCAGTTTGCAGGGAGAAAAGCAGGGAATTTTCATATCCACGAAGGAAAAACGAAAGCGGATTTTTATACCGCTCACGGATGAAAACAAGTATAAAAAGCAGCTTTATATTAAGTTGAAACCGGATGAAAACGGTATAGAGATAGACGTCCCCATTGAAACGAAAATCAGGGTGCATAAGGATTACACCAATGAAATTGGACTTTCTGTTGGAATTTGGTGCATGTTCACCACAGATGGGGGAACTGTTTATGGGGGACGTTTCGGGGAGCTTCATCAGGAGCTTGTAGAATATATCAGTGCAGCGGAGAAAACTTACCGCAGAGAGAAAGATCATAACGCCGGTCGTAAAAAGTACAGGGCGCGCAAGGAAAAGCTGACTGCGGCACTTGAAACGTATGTCAATCAGGAAATTAACCGTATGATAGTCGCGGAAAAGCCGCAGACCATTTATATACCAAGACTGCCTGGTGGAGTTTCGAACAGATACAGCCCGAAAGTCAACTATTCCGTTAATATGTGGAGAAAAGGATTTGTCAGAGAACGGCTGAAACAAAAGTGTAAGGAAAATTCCATTGAGATTGTCGAGGTAATTGGAAAGGCAATCAGTACGGAGTGCAGCCGGTGTGGCGTGGTGGGAAAATACAGCAAGGATATCTTCCAATGTGAAAGCTGCGGATATGAGACCGACAAAAAAAGAAATGCAGCCCAAAACGCATTAAAGCGCGGTAAAACAGGAATGCAGCTTAACAAAGAAATGGTTCATTAAAAATATCCTCCGGATAAATTTCGATGTAAGTCGGGATTTTACCATATTTACATTTTTATGGACTGTAGGACATTTTTTGAAGATAAAAACAGCAACGGCGCTAGAATAGCAGTTTTGTGAATTGGGTGCGCCAAGACCCTCGGAACACAGACTTCGCACGGAAGTGCGTATTGTGATGTACGAGGGAGCGAAGCCGGATGGACGCTTAGCATCCAGAGTAAATATTGCGGATACTGAGGACTGTTTGGCATTACTCGTAAGAGTAACCAATGTGCCTTATTAATTCAAAGACAATGATTGGTTGTTACTGACACGAATGGGAAAGAAAAAGTCCATATGTGAACAGGAAACAAGCAGATGGGTGGGGACAGAAATGAGGAAGGCTCAGAAAAAGCAGGCAGAGGACTTTATAAAGCTCCTTGCGCAAGCGCATGATGAAGCAAAGAAATTTATTGAAGACAAGAATTACATAACAGCAATGAATTTGCTTGGGCAGTGCCAGGAGGGAGCCATACGGTTGGGTGAACTGATAGAAAACGCAGAAGGGGAAGGCTTTGGAACGATTCCATTGTTGGAGGGCTATTGCGAACTGACATATCAGATACATGAGGAGCTTGCCCAAGGCGAGAATGTCAATACAAATAAGATTTATAAAAGACTTCGTAAATCTCTGATACAGGTTGAAAACAGTGTCAGAAACGATATTAAGGTGCGGCTGGAAATGGTGTTTCTTCCGTATAAAGCATCCATGTGGGATTCGCTGGAAAGCGTTTGGCAGACAGCCAACGAGGATCCGGACTGTGACGCATATGTTGTACCGATACCATATTATGACAAGAATCCGGATGGTTCATTGGGAGTGTATCATTATGAAGGAGATGATATGCCTTCTTATGTACCGGTGACACACTACGAGGAATACAGTATTGCAGAAAGAAAACCGGATGCAATATTCATACATAATCCATATGATAATAGCAACTATGTTACAAGCATAGCTCCGCAGTTTTATTCCGATGAATTGAAGAAGCATACGGAATGTCTGATTTATATCCCCTACTATGCAACTACCGGAGGAATGGCGGAGGGGCAGGCATTTTGTCCGGCGTATCTCAACACGGATTATATCGTGATTCAGGCTGAAAAATATAAGAGATTTTTTGCGGATGGGATACCGGATGACAAATTTCTTGTTATGGGTTCACCTAAATTTGACAGTGTCATTCATCGGTGCCAGAATCCACCGGAACCTCCTGCAGCATGGAAGCTCAGTGCAACACAAATAGAAAAAATAAAAAACCAAAAGGTTTATTTTTACAATAAGGAGTGGGAGATTGATTTCTATCTACCCTCAT
>CAMWYL010000343.1 GCA_947178465.1 uncultured Lachnospiraceae bacterium
TTCCCATCCGGTCCGTTCGCCGTAAAGGCACGATTGACATACTCGCATTCCTCCGCATGCCGCTCGTAGAAGGAGTCCCTCGGTTCGTTTATCAAATCCGCATACACCGGACGCACACAGACCATACTGAGCAAAAATACTCCTATCACACATAACCACTTTTTCATTTCCATACCTCCCATCCGCTTTGGCGGACATTTCTTTTCCAATGTTCCTTACTGCCGACCAACAGACTTAATTCACTGCTTAAAGGTTAAACGTACTATGCCGCCAAAAGCCCAACCAGCCACGCGCACACATTCGCCACAATCGACAGCAGCGCCGGATGCCGTATCTGCCATTGCGGCTCCTTAGAAAAGCTGTAATATATCCCCGCCTCCGCCATAATCGCCACCGTTTCCAGCACAAGCTGCACCGGCAGACTCGGAAGCATCGGAAGATACAAGCCGCTCAGCCAGTAAAGCAGCACAACAAGCGGATTGGTCAGCACATTTGCAAGCGCCACGAGCAAAAGCCCTCGTGGAGAACGCACACCCCAAAGAAAGGCTGTTGCAAGCTCTATCACCAGCGTAAGTGCCAGAGAAGTCCCAAACATACTAATCAGATATGCGACCACGACCTCTCCCTTCCGCCGAACGCCGGCGCACACCATCCATCGCTGCAAAAATCAACAACAGGGACAACACGCTTCCAAGACTTGGCATCACGGTATTTTCAAGCGCTATCCCTCCAAACGCCGCACCGTTCATAAGCGGCGGCAATGCGAAGTATTCCGGCAGGAAGCCCAGAAACAGCGCAAAGGTCAGGCACCCGAATGCAAAGCCGGGCATCTGCGGAAAACCGCATATCAACAGATACAGCGTAATCGGCATTGTCATATTGAAGAGAAACAGCGCCGCGATACCCATCGGCAGAACCGCCGAAAACAGATAGCAGACTGCCGCCGCAAGCAACGATATTACCGCCGTTCTCAAATAGCCGTACCGCGCTCCGCAAAGGCCTCCTGCCATCTTGCCACCCACAATGGCCCCAACACTGAGAAGCCCCGCCGCAAGCGTCGTCTTCCATGGAAAGGCGACCGCAATTCCGATATAAGAGCGCAGAATCACGACCACAAAGCAACAGACTGCCAGGTATACCGTTCCCTGCACAGGCGGCTGCCTGCCCACAATGTCAGACCCCTGTCCGATGCCCACTCCCGTCTGTACCGTAAAGCTCGGTATCTGCTTGCCATCCTGTCCCGCAACACTGCCCTCTCCTGTAAAATCACGCTCCTGCCACCCGCCATATCTTACAATACCGGACTTCTGCCGTCCGTCGCATATCTGCCTATACAGCATCCCCGCGCAGAGCAACACCATCAGAATACCGGCTCCCCACAGCCACGCTGTCACCGCTTCATTCTTTGCCAAAAGCGTTCCCAAATACAGTCCCAAGGCTCCGGGTGCAACAAATACGCCAAGTCCCCTGCCCTTCCACTGCTTTTCCTTATCCTCATAAATCGTACCGACACCACCGCCAATGTGAAACAGCGCATTTCCAAGTCCAAGCACCACAGGATGCGTGACAGCGCCTGTAATAGTGCATAAAACGCCTGCAACGGCAACAACTAATGACACTTGTGTCATATTATCAGACGAACCTGCCACAGCGTCCGGCTCTCCCGCCGCCTTTTGCTTCCTCATACACAGGATGTCCAACAGCGCGCCTATCGGCATTTGCAGAGCAAACGCGCAGAAATTATATATCAACACATAAAGATGACCGTCCTCCCATGAGAAAAAACGCCCAAATATGGCCAGCGCGCATACACCGTCCACCAGCATATGCAAAACAGAATACCGAGCCGTCAGTGTTTTCATGCGCATATCCTCCATATATTTTGACAGCAATTTTATCGCAGTCAGCCATCGCCATTCCCATCGGGCATCCATCCGCCTTATGGAATGAATCAAACTCCTGTATTTCCTATTATAGCTTTGTCATTATGTGGTGTAAAGATTTTTGAAGTGATTGCAAATAGACAACTTTTTCCGATTATGGTAGAATAATGCCAATGTACCTGTTTGATACGAAAGAACGGAGGTATTCTCATGCACTTTACATATTGTCCGCAGTGTGGAAACAAATTGATTGATAAGGAAATTGGCGATGAAGGGGAAATCCCTTTCTGTACCGTGTGCAGTCGACCCTTCTGGGATATGTTTACGACAAGCATTATCTGTGCAGTCACCAATGAATACGGCGAGATTGCGCTGATTCGTCAGGATTATGTATCCCGGACAAGCTATGTGTGTGTCGCGGGAATCATGCAGCTTGGCGAGACTGCCGAAGAGACCGCAATGCGCGAAGTCAAGGAAGAGATTGGGCTGGATGTTGAGAACCTGACCTATATACGCAGCTACTTTTATGAGAAGAAGTCCATGCTTATGCTTGGGTATCACGCTGTCGTTAGAAAATCGGATTTTGTCCTGTCCGGCGAGGTCGACTCCGCGGCATGGTTCACACCGGAGGAAGCACTATTGAAGTTGCGCGAGGGAAGCATCGCATGGCAGCTTGTGAGGGAAAGCTGCTCTATGAATTTGTCAAATAATTCTTGACAGCCTTATACGTAACCGTGGCATAATCAATATAAATTAATTGCTAAATGGAAATCCACCAACATACACCATACTTATCAATAACGGTGGCGCAACATTTGCTCCATGGCAACTCATGAATTGCTTCAATAACAACGCCACCGTCACGCAAAACATCCAATGCATGATGGACACTCTCTTCGGTCCCCATCTCAAATACATTAAAAGTCATTGTCTCCCATCTCATTTTGTGAACAAATTCTACATCACAAGGATTTTTTGCTTCACCTATTGCCAGAAAACCTTCGCCATTAACTGATAATTCACAATGTTCATAGGCAGTCCCACGATCATTTTTGATCTCAAATGTTATTTCTGCGCCAAATGCTTTACAATATGTTTTTGCTGCCTCTATACTGTTTTTTACATAAACTTGCGTGTAATTTTTCATATATGTTGCTTTCCTTACTGTTTCTTTCAAATTCCGATTTGTTAGCGCAATCGTCATCTGTTTTTAACAGGTACACAACTCCGAAAAAACACTCTTATTCTCTTCCCGGCAAACGCCTCAGCGTTCGCTGCATACCTGAAAAACATAAAACTTCAAATAATACGACTCCTCCGCGCTCCACAGAATCGGATGGTCAGCAGACTGCGTCCGATACTCCACCTGACGCAGACGGCAATGCGCCGCCCTGGCGGCCTGTGCTATCGTCTGCGAGAATAACTCCTGCGTCATAAAATGCGAGCAGGAGCAGGTTGCCAGAAAGCCGCCGTCCTTTACCAGCTTCATTCCCCGAAGATTAATCTCGCGGTAGCCCTTTATCGCATTTTTTACGGAATTGCGCGACTTCGTAAACGCGGGCGGGTCAAGGATAACCACGTCAAACTGCTCCCCCCGCTCCGCAAGCTCCGGTAAAAAGTCAAACACATCCGCGCAGGTAAACGAAACCACGCTCTCCAATCCGTTTAAGACCGCATTCTTTTCGGCCTGTGCGATTGCAAGCTCTGAGGAATCCACTCCCAGCACGCTTTTCGCACCCGCAATCCCGGCATTTAGCGCAAACGAGCCCGTATGCGTAAAACAGTCCAGCACCTTCGCATCTCTGCAAAGCTTCTGAATTGCGAGCCTGTTATACTTCTGGTCTAAGAAAAATCCGGTCTTTTGCCCATCCTTTACGTCCACCAGATACCGGACGCCGTTTTCCACAATCTCAACCTCAGTATCAAATTCCGCACCGATAAAACCCTTATAACGCTCCATGCCCTCCTGAAGTCTTACCTTGGCGTCGCTCCTCTCATAAACGCCGCGAATACGGATACCGTCCTCGGCAAGCGTCTCCAGCAAAGCATCTATGATATCCTGCTTCATCCTGTCGATACCAAGCGCAAGAGATTCCAC
>CAMWYL010000344.1 GCA_947178465.1 uncultured Lachnospiraceae bacterium
CTCCAAGGCAGGCCCGATACTTTGTGATTATGTGTCAAAATATTATGGCAGATACGTTTTTCACGGCTGCAGGGACGTGGACTTCAGGCTTGCCACGCTTGGCAATGACGCGGGCATTTACGGCGCGGCAAAATTAGTATTGGAATAGAGAAAGAGGATTTCCGGCTTGGAAAATGAATTAAAACGCAAATTATTGGAATGTGTTTCGGATAATCGCATATTAATAAATGAACCGATGTACAGGCATACGACCTTTCGCGTCGGCGGCTGCGCCGATTTTTTTGTTGAGGTTGACACACGGGAGGAGCTTCAGGCACTCCTGAGGCTGGACTGTGACCTTTATCTGATCGGCAACGGCAGCAATCTTTTAATCAGCGACAAGGGACTGCGCGGTGTAGTGCTGCATCTGTCGCAGCGTTTCAGTGAGATAACCGTAACGGGTACTACCCTTGTCTGCAAGGCAGGGGCGACGCTTGCGGCAATTGCGCGGACGGCGTACGAGCACGCGCTCACAGGTTTTGAGTTTGCGGCGGGTATTCCGGGCAGTCTTGGGGGTGCGGTGGTGATGAACGCGGGGGCCTATGACGGGGAGATGCGTCAGGTGGTCCGACGTGTAACGCTTATGAAGCCAGACGGTGCCGTGATTGAGAAGTCAGCGGAGGAGATGCATTTTGCATACCGCCACAGTCTTTTGAAGGAGGAGCACGGCCTGATTGTGTTGGAGGCTGAGATTGAACTGGAGCATGGAGATCAGGCGGCGATTAAGGCGACAATGGAGGACTTGGCGGAGAGGCGGCGCAGCAAGCAGCCCTTAGAGTATCCGAGTGCGGGCTCTGCATTTAAGCGTCCGGAAGGATATTTTGCGGCAAAGCTGATACAGGATGCAGGCCTTCGCGGTTTCAGTGTGGGAGATGCACAGGTCTCGGAGAAGCACTGCGGGTTTGTGATCAATAAGGGAAACGCTTCCGCGGGCGACATCCGGTGCCTGATAACAGAGGTGCAAAAAAGAGTAAAGGAAAAGTTTGATGTACTGATCGAGCCGGAGGTAATATGCCTTGGTGAGTTTGACTGAAAGGATGGTTTTTGCAAATGAGGTTCGTAATCGTGACGGGGATGAGCGGCAGCGGAAAGTCTACAGCGATGAAGATGCTGGAGGACGCAGGCTTTTACTGTGCTGATAATATGCCGGTGCCCCTGATTGAAAAGTTCATGGAGCTGCTTGCGATGCCGGATACCGGCATTCAAAAGGTCGCGCTCGGTCTGGATGTCAGGGCAGACCAGTCCTTTGAGGATATTAATCAGACAGTCGCGCGGCTGAGGCAGACCTATGCCTTTGAAATCCTGTTTCTGGAATCCGCAGATAAAGTGTTGCTGAAGCGCTATAAAGAGACAAGGCGCCTGCATCCCCTGTCGATTGACGGGGACTTAATGAGTGGGATTAAAAGGGAGCGGGCGCTGCTTGCGAGCATTAAATCCGCGGCCGATTATGTGATTGAGACCTCAAATCTGTTGACAAGGGAGCTCAAGTCCGAATTGGACAAGATTTTCGTGAGCAACCGGCAATACAACAGCTTAATGGTAAATGTGATGTCCTTCGGCTTTAAATACGGGATACCGCAGGATGCGGATCTGGTGTTTGACGTGCGGTTCCTGCCGAATCCGTTTTATATTGACGAGCTTAAGAAAAAGACCGGACTTGACAAAGAAGTACAGGATTATGTGATGGGCTTTCCGGAGGCGCATGCGTTTCTGGAAAAGCTCACGGACATGATAAGCTTTCTGATACCGAATTATGTAAATGAAGGCAAATATCAGTTGGTGGTCGCAATCGGCTGTACGGGCGGTCAGCACCGGAGCGTGACCCTTGCGGGGGAGCTTTACCGCAGCCTGAAGGACAAGGGAGATTATGGACTGACCCTGCGCCACAGGGAAATAAAATAGGAGACAATCAATGTCATTTTCGAGAGAAGTGAAAGAGGAGCTGGTTCGGCTTGAGGGGAACGCAAGGCACTGCCGGATAGCGGAGCTTGCGGCGATGTTGGTGTATTCACGCGCCGTCACGATGGCGGACGGGGAAGGTCCGGTGATTACATTTCAATCGGATTTCCCACAGGTCACAGGGAAGTGCGTGCAGCTGCTTCAGAAGATTTTTTCACTTGACAGTGAAGCTGAATATGACTTGCCGTCGGAAAATGTCTTTCGGTATAAGGGCAGCAGCGGGGCGCCCGTTGAGAAGCTTCTGCAAACAATCAAATATACGCAGGGAGATGTGGTCGTCAATCCGCTGGTGATAAAGAGCACCTGCTGTAAGCGATGCTTTCTGAGAGGGGTATTTTTAAGTATCGGCTCCATGAGCAATCCGGAAAAGGGTTATCACCTGGAATTTGTCTGCGAGAATTTGGATCAGGCGGGGCAGCTTCTGGATACGCTGGGGGACTTTTCGATTGCGGCGAAGGTGGTGCAGCGGAAGCGCTATCAGGTGGTGTATATCAAGGAGAGTGAGGAAATCGTAGAGCTTTTGAATGTGATGGGCGCACATATTTCGCTGATGAATTTGGAAAATCTCAGGATACTCAAAGGGGTGCGCAATTCCGTAAACCGGCGGGTGAACTGCGAGGCGGCCAATATTACAAAGACCGTGAATGCCGCGACCAAGCAGATAGAAGATATACAGTATATAAAGGAGCATTATGGCTTTGACAACCTGTCAGAGAACCTGCGTGAAATCGCGCAGATACGATTGGAATACCCGGAGGCCGCGTTGAAGGAGCTGGGGACGTATCTGACGCCGCACGTCGGGAAGTCAGGGGTAAACCACAGGCTCAGAAAGCTTAGTGAGCTTGCGGAGAAGCTGAGGAATGGAGGATTAAGATGATACAGAGAACACTGAAAATTAATTTGGATAAGGGATTGGAAGCGCGTCCGGTAGCGATGCTGGTACAGATTGCCAGCCGGTATGACAGCAAGGTATATGTGGAGACGGAGGGCAGGAAAATCAATGCCAAGAGCATTATGGGAATGATGAGCCTCGGGCTTCACAACGGGGACGAGCTGAATGTTATTACAGATGGTACGGACGAGACAAACGCCATAGCGCATGTGGAAAAATATTTGAGCGGACAGGGTGAGTAAAATTGGGGAAGCGGGCATTCTTTATTTTGAATCCCCATTCGGGGAAGGGACAGATTAAAAATCATCTTCTGGAGATAACGGATATCTTAGTGAAGGCAGGCTACGAGGTGACGGTGTATCCCACACAGGGAAGAGGGGATGCGGTGCGTATGGTAAAGAATCGCGACAGGGACTATGACTTGATCGTATGCAGCGGTGGCGACGGTACCTTGGACGAGATTGTCACCGGAATGATACAGTCCGGCTTTAGGACGCCAATCGGCTATATTCCGTCGGGCAGCACCAACGACTTCGCGAACAGCCTGAAACTGCCCGCCACGATGCGGAAAGCGGCCGAGGTGATTGCGGCCGGAAAGATCTTCGCGTGTGATATCGGTCTGTTCAATAACGACGTGTTTGTCTATATCGCGGCATTTGGAATCTTTACGGAGGTATCTTACGGAACGCCGCAGGAAATGAAAAATATATTCGGCTATATGGCATATATTCTTGAGGGTGTTAAGCATTTGCAGAATATTAAATCCTGCCGGATGAAATTTACCTATAAGCCCATCGATACAAAAGGCGCAGCGCAGCCGCAGGAGTTTGTGATTGAGGATGACTTTATATTCGGAATGGTTACAAATTCCTTTTCTGTCGGTGGCTTTAAGAGCATTACGGAAAATGTCAGTGGAAAAAACATTGCTTTGAATGACGGGCTTTTTGAGGTGACGCTGGTAAAAATGCCGCGCAATCCGCTGGAGCTGAATTCCATCCTTGGCGCTTTTTTGAGTGAGAAGATCGACACGGAGTATATGTACTGCGTTAAGACGGGAGAGCTGTTGATAGAGTCGCAGGA
>CAMWYL010000345.1 GCA_947178465.1 uncultured Lachnospiraceae bacterium
ATACAATCCCTTTCATAAAGGACACCTCTATCAGCTCACAACCCTCCGCGACGAACTTGGCGCCGACAAAATCATTGTTGTTATGAGCGGCGATTTTGTCCAGCGGGGCGCTCCCGCCATTCTTGACAAATACACCCGATGCCGTATGGCACTGGAAAACGGCGCGGACATGGTAATCGAGCTTCCCGTATACTTTGCCCTCGGAAGCGCGGAGTATTTTGCCCAAGGCGCGATATCGCTTCTGGATAAGCTCGGCGTTGTTGACCTCCTGTATTTTGGAAGCGAATGCGGCGATATTGACACGCTAAAGGCCTGCGCCCAAACGCTTTCCGTGGAACCGCCCGCATACAAAACGCTTTTGAAACAGTATCTGAAGCAGGGTTATTCCTTCCCTTATGCAAGAAGTATCGCATTTTCCTCCCTGTTTTCTGACAATGCGCCCGACAAAATGCCGGATTCTGAAAAAATTCTTGCAACGCCGAACAATAATCTGGGAGTAGAATACATCAAAGCGCTCCTGCAAAGAAACAGCGCCATAACGCCGGAAACGCTGCGTCGGAAAGATGACGGATACGCCTCCGCCACGCTTACAAGCGGTGGTTTCGCTTCCGCAAACGCCATTCGTGGCGCACTTTTATCGGATGCCGTTCCTATTGAAGAGCTGCGGGATTTCCTGCCTGCGTCCGTTTTTCGCTCCCTTGAAACATTCCCCCGCTGCTATTTGTCCGTGGATGATTTTTCAGTGCTCCTTCATTATAAGCTGATTACCGAACGAACAAAGGGACGGGAATGCTATACACCCTTTTATGATGTAAGCGAACAACTTTCCAACACGCTGTATCACAAGCTTCCCGATTACACCGGCTTCTCAGGTTTTGCGCTTGCGTGCAAATCCAAGAACCTGACTTATGCGCGCGTCAGCCGGTGCCTCATGCATATCTTACTTGATATGAAGCAGGAAACCGTCAATGCACTCAGAGAGCAGGATTACTGCCAATATGCCCGCGTTCTGGGCTTTCGCGAAAGCGGGCGGGAGCTTTTTACGCTGTTTAAGGCAAACGCCGCCATCCCGATTATCACGCGCCCTTCCACTGCCCGAAAACAGTTAAGCGCATTGGCGTGGGAGGCCTTTACGGCCGATGTGACCGCTTCCGACATTTATCAGAGCGTGCTGTCATCTAAAATGACATCCATGTCATATACCCGTTCATCCCGACAAGTTCCAAATGAACGGACACGCCAAATAATAAAGCTTCCATAGGACAGCGTTATCCTGCCGGAAGCTTTATAAATGTATGTGTTATTAATTTTTAAAGCTGTGTATCGGCGCCGGTATTCTGCCACCGCGATTGACAAACGCATCACAGGAGAACCGGTTGACCGGCATAATCGGCGCATGTCCCAGCAAGCCGCCAAACTCCGCGTTCTCACCGACTGTCTTTCCGATAACCGGTATCACGCGCACAGCCGTTGTTTTCTGATTAACCATACCAATTGCAAGCTCATCCGCAATGATGCCGGCAATGGTGGTCGCCTTCGTATCCCCCGGTATCGCTATCATGTCCAGACCGACAGAGCATACACAGGTCATAGCCTCCAGCTTTTCCAGAGTAAGCGCGCCTGCATTTACCGCGTCAATCATTCCCTGGTCTTCGCTTACGGGAATAAACGCACCGCTTAATCCTCCCACATAGGAGGAGGCCATCACGCCACCCTTTTTCACCTGATCATTGAGCAGTGCCAAGGCTGCCGTTGTCCCCGGTGCACCCGCGTACTCCAAGCCGATTTCACATAATATATCCGCTACGCTGTCCCCGATTGCGGGTGTCGGCGCAAGCGACAGGTCCACAATGCCAAAAGGTATCCCAAGACGCTTGGAGGCCTCCTGTGCCACAAGCTGGCCGACTCTTGTTACCTTGAATGCAGTCTTTTTGATGGTCTCGCAGAGTACCTCAAAATTTTCTCCGCGCACATGCTCTAACGCCGTCTTTACCACCCCGGGACCGCTGACGCCGACATTGATAATGGAATCTGCTTCTGTCACGCCATGGAACGCACCTGCCATAAACGGGTTATCATCCGGCGCGTTACAGAATACAACCAGCTTAGAGCAGCCGATGGAATCGTTTTCCTTGGTCAGCTCTGCCGTTTCCCTGATAATATCTCCCATCAGCCGCACCGCGTCCATATTGATTCCGGTCTTGGTAGAACCGAGATTGACGGAGCTGCACACAAGCTCTGTCTCCGCCAGCGCCTTCGGGATAGAGCGAAGCAGCAGCTCATCTGCCTTTGTCATCCCTTTGGAAACCAGCGCGGAGTACCCGCCGAGAAAGTTTACGCTGACATCCTTTCTCGCCTGATCCAGCGTCTTCGCAATTGTCACAAAATCCTCGGGTGTTTTACAGGCTGCTCCTCCGATAAGTGCTATCGGCGTCACCGATATCCGTTTATTGACGATAGGGATGCCAAACTCCTTCTCAATCGCAACGCCTGTCGCTACCAAATCCTTCGCAACCGTCGTAATTTTATTATAAATTTTCCCGTTTAACCGGTCCAAATCCGCATCAATGCAATCCATCAAGCTGATTCCGAGTGTAATCGTCCGAACATCCAGATTTTCCTTCTCAATCATCTTGTTCGTTTCCAATACTTCATTTATGTTTATCATTCTGAACCTCCGTTCTTTTCGGAAATGCCCTGTGTCCTATGCCTATAACCGGTGCATGCTGTTGAAAATCTCTTCGCGCTGACATTTGATGATAACGCCGATATCCGCGCCGAGCGCGTCCAAGTCGTCAGAAACCTCACTCACTGATTTAACCGCATTACTCATATCCGCTATCATCATCATGTTAAAATAATCATCAACAATGGTCTGCGAAATATCAAGAATATTTATTTTGTTATCCGCCAGATAGGTACATACCTTTGCGATGATGCCGACCGTATCCTTACCCACTACCGTAATAATTGTTTTTTTCATATTTATACCCCCTTGTTATACCCCTGTCTTTCCACCCGCATTTCTACAGCTCAACCACCTGTGAAAGCTCGCTGCGCTTCGCTACATAAATTGGAAAATCATCAGCCTTATACGGATTGTCCGCCATTGCGATTTCAAGCCGAACCGTCTCATAGGCAAGCTCCGCCAGGTTGTTTTCCTTGCTCAGATGCCCCAAAAACACCGTTTTGATGTGGTCATGTAAAACTCTGCTGAGCAGCTTTCCCGAAAGCTCGTTTGACAAATGCCCTTTATTCCCGAGAATCCGTTGTTTCAGATAATACGGATAAGGTCCCACCTGCAGCATATTGATATCGTGGTTTGCCTCAAGCATCAGTACATCCATGCCCTTTAAGCTCTCTACCGTATATTCATCGTAAGTCCCAAGATCCGTCACCACTGCCATTCTCTCACTGCCGTACTGAAACCGGTACGCCACCGGCTGTGCCGCGTCATGCGATATTTTCATCGGATTGACAGTGATATCCTTCAAAATCGTTTTCTCATCCGCCGCTACTTCGCAGAAGAGAGAAGCATCTATACTCCCCAGACTTCCAATCTTCTTGATCTCCGCAATCGTTCCTGCCGTTGCGTATATCGGTATGCCGAACTTGCGGCTGATAACACCCAAGCCCCCGATATGGTCGGTATGCTCATGTGTAATCAGGATCCCGTCAATATCCCTTCCGGAAAGCCCCAGCTTATGAAGCCCTTCCTCCGTTTTCTTACAGCTGACCCCCACGTCCACCAATAAATGCGTTGCATCCGTACCCACATAAATACAATTGCCGCTGCTTCCGCTGGCGATACTGCACATTCTCATTTGTCATAACCTCAATTTCCTTATTTTTTCCAGTAAACATCAACCTTATCGCCATTGTGAAGCTCCTGTGTGTATTGAGCAACCATTCCGTTCACCAGCGTGGCAATGCCGGTACCCTGCATTCTGCTGGTATCAAAAA
>CAMWYL010000346.1 GCA_947178465.1 uncultured Lachnospiraceae bacterium
TTTTGTGCAATCTGCCTCATTGAAAAAAGAATGATACCTTTTGACACCTTAATCCTCATAGATAAATAAACTGAATACTCCTTATTTCCGATCCCCTGAATGTTTCTCATTATTTTCTCCGCTTTTCATGGCAATTCACGACTTCCTCCTTCTGCCAAAGTAACGGTTCACCGTACTCTTATATGCAATGTAGTCCTCCCCAAACGACGCGAGCAAAAACTCCTCCTCCACATTTACTATCTGCAAATGGAACATAAGCATCGCAGCCGCCGATACCACAAAAAGCCCCCAATTAAAAAACATAAACAAAATTCCGATATATACGAGGTCAAAGCCTAAGAATGCCGGATTCCTGCTGATTTGATAAATACCTGACGTGACAAGCTCTGTTTCGCGTGACTCCGGAACACCCGCCCGCCAACTGTCACGCATCGTCAGCACGGATATCATAAAAATCGTCACACCGGCAACGCCTATCCCAAGTCCGATTGCTCTTATCCAAGTCGGGAACGGCACCGTATGGAGCAGGATGCCGGACACCTCCGCCACCGGGACAAGATACGTCACTGCCTTCATTGTGATTTCAATATATTTCGCAATTCCCGTTTTCCCCTTTCCCATCAGGTCAGTCTGTATTCTTTTTCGCTTTTGACTTATCATCTTAATGAAATAGCACCCGTAAAATGCCGCCAAAATGATAAACGCTGCTATCTGAAATAACATTTTTACTCCCTCCGCTCTGCTTTATAGTATAAAAATGCCGCCGCTATACTTCCATTGCCTCTGATATAAAAATAGTATCACGCCGCGACCGACAAAGCAATAAACGAAATTTTTATCAAAAATCTATTGACATACGTTGTCTACAGTTGTAAACTTTATTTGTCTACATAAGTAGACACTGCTCATTATTCGCGATAATGTGATAAAAATAACACATACACAGGAGGACGCAAACTATGGAAGAAAAAATAACAATCTCCGATTCGGAGCTGGAGATTCTGGAGGTTTTATGGTCTGCTGGTACAGCTTTAAATGCAAATGAAATTCGCGCCGCGCTAAACGAGCACAAGAGCTGGGAACGAACAACCGTCCTGACCTTGATTCAACGGTTATTGAAAAAAGGCGCGCTCGTGCAGGAAAAACGGGAGGTCTATTATTATACACCCTGCATCGCGCGCGAAGCGTATGTCAATGCGGAAACTAAGAACTTTATAAACAAATTTTTTCACGGCAGCTTCCGAAATCTGACCGCCGCGTTGGTGGACAGCGACGCACTGACCCAAAAGGACATTGAGGAGCTCCGCGACTACTTTAATCGCCGGGGAAAGGGGGATTCACAATGAAAACATTTTTTATGGAAATTTTGTCTTTGTCCTTATCAGGGACCTTTGTCGGTCTGATTATTCTGCTGATACGTCCCCTTACGGGAAAGTATTTTTCCAAAAGCTGGAACTACTATATTTGGCTGCTTGTCCTTGTACGGCTCCTGCTTCCGTTCTCCATCGAGGCGGATTTTCTGAAACTCTCGAGCGCTTCCATAAGCCTTGAACAGGCAGAAACCTCCACAGACTTTACGACGGATACGAATGCACAGACGCCATCGGAGAACATCGCAGGAGACAGCATACCGCAAACCGCTGCGGCTGCACTTCCTGCTTCCACAAAAACCGACACCCCCTCACGGTTCTTTCATAATGCAGCTTTTGAGCTCCACATTCCCACGAAAAATAACACTCGTGACACTTTCGTTACGGCAGTTGCGATACTGTGGCTTTTGGGTGCTGCTGCCGCGCTTTTCATCCGTCTGTGGGATTATCGGAAATTCGTGAACCGTATAAAGGAAACCCGCGCAACCGTCACGGACAAGAACATTATCCTCACAGCAGATACTCTCGCCGACAAGCTCCATATACGGAAAAGACCCGTTCTCTATGACAGCGCCGTTGTTTCCGTCCCCGTCACCGTCGGACTGTTCCACCCTATGGTCGTTATCCCGAAGGGCGCACAGGATATGACACAGATGTCATTTATCCTGCAACATGAGTTGATTCATATATCCAGAAGGGACCTGTGGTATAAATGGCTTTATCAGCTGTTACTCTGCGTTCATTGGTTTAATCCGATTCTCTATTTGGTCGGTCAAAGAATAAACAGCGATTGCGAGCTGTCCTGCGACGAGGCAGTTCTTGCAAGGCTGACATCAGACGACAGGCAGACCTACGGCAATGTTCTTTTAGACACGGCGCAGCACAGCCTTACATACAGAGGAATCGCGTTTTCCACCACCCTGCTGTCCTCCAAAAAAGACTTACGGAAGCGGCTCGACGGTATTCTTTCCTATAAAAAGCAGACTCGGTTCCGCCTGATGCTGTCCGTATGTACCCTTATGGCTGTCCTGATGCTTACGGCCTGCAGCAACGTATCCGTTTCCTCTGACAGCAACAGCCCTTCCTCCGCCTCAAAGACGACTGCCGGCCGCGACCGTTCCACCACCGACAGCACGGCAGCTGACAATGAACAGAATATCCGCAGGAACGCCGAGCTGGTATATGATGACGCACTGCTTCTTGCGGGAGAGGATGTACAGGCCCTGTGGAATGCCTCCGGCTATCACAGTACAAACAGGCATATTGACAGCACTGATTTTCTTCTGAATGGCTCAAACAGCATCCTTATCGCGTATGCCGCCAAGGACACACAGATACAGTTGGAATCGTCCTTCTCCCTTTCCTCCGGTAAGTTCAAAATCGTTGCTGTCGCTCCGGACGGAAGTATCCTGACAGTCAATGACACCGGAGAACATACAACACAGACCGTTCCCATGAAGCAGGGTCGCAATGTCATTAAGCTTGTGGGGCAGCAGGCACGTTTGGGGACACTTGAAATTGACTTTTCAGATATGACAGATTCCGATTTCAATCATCTGTACTATTCAGAACAGACGGAGGCCATCTATCTGGTGGTTGACAGTATCTTAACAGGGGAATCGACCCAAAAAGATGAATTCATGAAGGTGCTCGCTCATATAGAGCCTGCGGAAGTGAGCGCAGTCTTTGCGACGCTGATCGACCGGGGAATTACCTTTACCACGGATGAGTTGGCAAAACTGTTGTTCTACTCTGACAAGGAGCAGTCTTCTAAGTGTCTCATGGAGGCTATCGCGAGCGGCAAACTGGAAGCCCCAAAAAGTGAGGAAATCGGAGACCTTCTCTTCTATCTGGATGATAATTACAAGAGCGCGCTGCTAAAGACATTGCCGACAGAGGAGTTCTACGATGCATTTATGGAAAACAATTTCTGCCTGAACACTGAAGCGGAAAAGGATTGTCTGAGTCATTACCTGCAAAACGGAGGAAGCCTGTCCTATGACCAATTTAAGGAACTATCCTTCTGTCTGGACGACACCACCGCCCAATGGCTCTATGGTCAACTGCTGCAAGGTCATTGACGGTAATCCGGTAAAAGAATATAATGTGAACAACTGCAAAACACATTATTTTTCAGAGGAGAACTTATGATAGGCAAGCTTCTTTTCTCGCTGCTCATGTCCATCCTGCTTACAGCGTGCGACGGGCTGCCCTCTGCCGATACCGTGCAGACATCAAATATTATTACTGTCTATGCGACGGAGGCACCTGTGTATTCCGATGAGGTGATTCCGGTACAATACACCGACGATTTATCTCTGCCGGAAAGCACGGAGTACATCGACCACAACTATGCATATAGGGATGGTAAAGTATATTATCGCCAATATCATGCGGATTCCTTTATGAATGATAATGGCGTGTGGGGATATTACCCGCCATCCCGGGACACAGATAAGGAAATCATCAGCATTGACGCGAATGGCACCAAAAACGAATTATTTTCCGATAAGGGATATGGAAATATCTATCTTATAGGGGAACGATTCTATATGACGGAACAGAACGCAACAGGCTCCTGCGTATATTC
>CAMWYL010000347.1 GCA_947178465.1 uncultured Lachnospiraceae bacterium
GATATGGACGGGAACGGAAATTTAGTATGCAGGGAGCGGCATATTGGTCATGTAATCAGGATGCTTCATACCACTTTTAAGCAGAAGTTTGTGAAGGTTTGTACGGACGAGAATTTTGATGAAGTCACCATGATGCATGGCTGGATTATGGGATATCTTCACAATAATGAGGACAGGAGTATTTACCAGAAGACAATCGAATCCGAATTTAATATCAGGCGTTCTACCGTGACCAATATTTTGCAGCTTATGGAGAAGAAGGGTTATATCAGTAGGGAGGCCGTTGACGGCGACGCCAGATTGAAAAGGATTGTGCTGACACCGCAGGGAAGGGAAATTGCCGTTCGGACGCGGAATATGATTGATAAAATGGAAGAATGCCTTGCCAAGGATATTGAGCCACAGGAACTGGAGAGCTTTTACAAGGTTGCCGAGAAGATAAAGGCGAACCTTGATAAATTATAAAAGAAAGGGTGAAACGATGCTAAAAGTATTAGGTGCACAAATCAAGGAATTTAAGAAGGATTCCATACTTACACCCATTTTTATGATTCTGGAGGTCATTATGGAAATGGTCATACCGCTGATGATGGCATCCATTATTGACGATGGTGTAAATGCAGGAAACCTGAGCCACATTTACAAGGTCGGGGGATGCATGGTCATCGCGGCGCTCATCGGCTTGTGGGCGGGCCTGATGGGGGCGAAGCATGGCGCGCGGGCTTCAACGGGCTTTGCACGGAATCTCAGAAAGTCAATGTTTGAGAACATTCAGACCTATTCGTTTGCGAATATTGATAAGTATTCGACCTCCAGTCTGATTACCAGACTGACTACGGACGTAACGAATATTCAAAATGCTTACCAGATGATACTTCGAATGGCGATGCGTGCTCCGGCATCCATGATTATCGCGATGATTATGGCATTTTCCATTAATGCGCGGCTTGCATCCATCTATCTGGTGGCGGTTGTTTTTCTCGGCTGCTGTATCGGAATGATTATTCCGCGTGCGACCAAGCATTTCCGTCAGGTATTTGAGAAATATGATGCCTTGAATGCGAGTGTTCAGGAGAACGTATCCGCAATTCGTGTTGTGAAGGCATATGTGCGTGAGGAGCACGAGACGGATAAGTTTGCTAAGGCAAACGCCAACATATATAATATGTTCCTGCGTGCGGAGAAGCTGGTAGTATTGAATATGCCGCTGATGCAGGCAACCGTATATACCTGTATCCTGCTGATATCCTGGTTGGGTGCGAAGATGATTGTCGCGGGTGGTCTGACGACCGGAGAGATGATGAGTCTTCTGGCTTATTGTATGAATATCCTGATGAGCCTGATGATGGTATCCATGGTTTTTGTAATGCTCACGATGAGCTATGCAAGCGCAAAGCGTATCGCGGAGGTGCTGACGGAGAAGTCAGACCTTGAGAATCCCAATGAGCCTGTGAAAGCGCTTCCGGATGGCAGCATTTCCTTCCGTAACGTGGATTTTGCATATAATAAGGCAGGGAAACCTGTGCTGAAAAATATTAACATAGAGATCAAATCCGGCGAAACCGTTGGTATTATCGGCGGCACCGGCAGCGCGAAATCAAGTCTTGTAAATCTGATAAGCCGTTTGTATGACGTAACGGCGGGTGAACTGCTTGTCGGTGGGATTGACGTGCGCAATTATGACATGGAGGCGCTCCGCAATCAGGTTGCGGTTGTGTTGCAAAAGAATGTTCTGTTTAGCGGAACCATCCTTGAGAACCTGCGCTGGGGCGACCTTGAGGCGACCGAAGAGGAATGTGTCAGAGCCTGCAGGCTTGCCTGTGCAGATGAGTTTATACAGAGAATGCCGGATAAATACAATACTTATATAGAGCAAGGCGGAACAAATGTGTCGGGTGGGCAGAAGCAGCGGCTTTGTATCGCACGGGCATTGCTGAAGAAGCCAAAGATATTAATTCTCGATGACAGCACCAGCGCGGTAGATACGGCAACAGATGCGAAGATTCGCAGGGCATTTGCGGAGGAGATACCGGATACGACAAAGCTGATTATCGCACAGAGAATCAGTAGTGTGCAGAATGCTGACAGAATTATCGTAATGGATAATGGTCAGGTGGCGGCATTTGGGTCGCATGATGAGCTGCTTGAGACGAGTCCGATTTATCGTGAGGTTTATGAATCACAGACCGGCGGAAATGCCGACTTTGACCAAAACGGAGGTGATCAGTAATGGCAGAACAGAGAATGCCGAAGGGACCCGGCGGCGGACCAAGGCGCGGCGGGCCAAGACCGAAAATAGAAAATCCGGGGAAGCTTTTTAAGCGGGTGATAGGATATGTACTCAAAAATTACACACCACATGTTATTATTGTTGTGATATGTATTTTTGTAGGGGTACTTGCCAATGTGCAGGGAACATTATTTATGCAGACGCTGATTGACAGCTATATTACGCCGTTACTTGGCAGTAGTAATCCCGATTTTTCAGGGTTGGCACGCGCGATAGCACGGGTGGCATGCTTCTATGCGATAGGCGCGTTGTCCTCATATACCTATAACAGGATTATGATTAATGTCAGTCAGGGAACCATGAGAAATATCAGAAATGATATGTTCAGGAAGATGGAGTCCCTTCCGATTAAGTATTTTGATACGCATGCGCATGGAGATATTATGTCCTGCTATACCAATGATATTGATACGTTGCGCCAGATGATCAGCCAGAGCCTCCCGCAGTGCTTAAACAGTGCAATAACGATTGTCAGCGTTTTTGTCAGTATGATTATACTTAGTGTACCGCTTACCGTGACGACGCTGGTGATGGTATCTCTCATGCTGTTCGTGACTAAGAAGGCTACAGGACTTTCCGGAAGATATTTTATCGCACAGCAGAAGTCGTTAGGTGCGGTAAACGGATATATTGAGGAGATGATGGAGGGGCAGAAGGTTGTCAAGGTATTCTGCCATGAAGAGGAGAGCATGAAGCGCTTCAACGAGCTGAATGACGAGCTTTTTGACAGCGCGTACAACGCCAACCAATTCGGTAATATGCTCGGGCCGATTAATATGCAGCTTGGAAACCTGAGCTATGTGGTATGTGCGATTGTCGGCGGTATGTTGGCGCTTGGTAATATTACCGGTCTGACACTCGGCGGACTTGCAAGCTTCCTGACTTTCAACAAGAGCTTCAATATGCCGATTAATCAGGTCAGTATGCAATTTAATTCGATTGTAATGGCGCTGGCCGGTGCAGACAGAGTTTTCAAGCTGATTGACGAGAAGCCGGAGGCGGACGACGGATATGTTACCCTTGTGAATGCAGAGGAGATAAACGGAGAGCTTCGAGAGACGGGAAAGCATACCGGTATGTGGGCATGGAAGCATTTCCATAAGGACAGCAACACCACAACTTATCAGCGACTTGAGGGAATGGTTGAGTTTGATGATGTGGATTTCGGCTACAGTGACGAGAAAATTGTCCTCCATAATATCATTATGTATGCACAGCCGGGGCAGAAGATTGCCTTTGTCGGCTCTACCGGTGCGGGAAAGACGACGATTACGAATCTTATTAACCGGTTCTATGATATTCAGGATGGTAAGATTCGGTATGACGGCATTAATGTCAATAAGATTAAAAAGGCCGATTTGCGCCGTTCGCTCGGTATCGTATTGCAGGATACGCATTTGTTCACGGATACGGTTATGGAAAACATCCGTTATGGAAAGCTGGACGCGACGGACGAGGAGGTCATTGCAGCGGCAAAGCTGGCAAATGCGCATGGTTTTATTGAGCGTTTGCCGGAAGGTTACAACACGCTGCTTACCGGAGACGGCGCGAATCTCAGTCAGGGGCAGCGACAGCTTCTTGCCATTGCGAGAGCGGCGATTGCAGACCCGCCTGCGCTTATTCTTGATGAGGCGACGAGCTCCATTGATACCCGTACAGAGAAGAT
>CAMWYL010000348.1 GCA_947178465.1 uncultured Lachnospiraceae bacterium
CGCGAATCTGCTCCACGCTGAGCCACTCCGTATTGTTTCCCGAGGAATAACAGAAGCCGTCCTCCACCTTTTTCCCACTTGGCATGGGGCGCTTTGATTCCTGCCAGAACATCTGCGGATAAATAATAAAATGCTTGTCATACTCATAGGTCGTCATGGAATCCTCAGCGGTTACCATCACCTCATGCAGCTTCTCGCCGGGACGAATCCCGACCTCCTTGGTCTTCATGCCGGGCGCCATGGCCTCCGCCAGATCCGTCACCTTGAAGGATGGGATTTTGCTGATAAACGTCTCGCCGCCCTTTGCCTCCTCGAGCGCCTTGATCACAAGCTCAACGCCCTGTGTCAGGCTGATCCAAAACCGCGTCATTCTGTAATCCGTGATGGGAAGCTCGCTTCTTCCCTCCTCAATAAACTGATAAAACAAGGGGATAATCGATCCCCTGCTGCCGGCTACATTTCCGTATCTTACAATCGAAAAATTCAAATCCTTGTTTCCGCAGTATGCGTTTGCCGCGATAAAAAGCTTATCCGAAACAAGCTTTGTACCGCCATACAGATTGACCGGATTCACCGCTTTGTCTGTCGAGAGCGCCACAACCTTCTTCACGCCGGTATTCAGCGACGCGTCAATCACGTTCTGTGCCCCCATAATATTGGTCTTGATCGCCTCATTCGGATTGTATTCGCACGCCGGCACCTGCTTCAGCGCAGCCGCATGAATCACGTAATCCACGCCCTCAAGAGCACGCTTCATGCGCTCGTAATCGCGCACATCGCCGATAAAGAAGCGCATCTTCTCCTTATAATCCGCGAATTCATTAGCCATCATCAGCTGCTTAAACTCATCCCTTGAATAAATGATGACCTTTTTCGGATTATAATGCGTAAGCACATACTTGGTAAAGCATTTGCCAAAGGAACCCGTACCTCCGGTAATCAATATTGTTTTATCATCCAATAACATATAACGCCTCCATCTGCGAATCGTTTCATTTTCTCTTAATTTTTTATTTTACCATATAATGGAAGAAACGTCAAAACCCTCTGCCCTTATTATTCCGAAATTGTATGTACCTATTCATCAAAGCAGAGGTTCGCGGCGATTTTATCCGTGATTTTGTCGTACACAATGATATTCCAACGGCTTCCGGCCTGATACTGCTCCACCCCGTCAATCAATATCTGATACAGATCGCCATACCTTGAGAGCACCAGCTCGCTGTCCGTTCCCAACCGTCTGTGCACCAGCCCGCTCTCCTGCCAGAGCCTGTCAAAGACAACCTCCTTGTCCTCATACACCCACTGCTGCAATTGGTTTGCATCTCCCGCGGCCGCGTCTGTCACGATCAGGACATAATTCCCGTCATCCTGGAGCAGCTCCAGACACTCCTTCGCGTTTGCCGCCGCCATAAACTCCTGCCAACCGCTCCGCTGCCTGTATAGAAGCGCCTTATCCCATGAATTGGCCTCATCCTCTCCGCGCCTGTCCGCAAGCGCATAGTGTTCCTTCACATAGTCCCCAAAATGTAAGGATACCTTCTGCGCACCGAAATCATTCAAATGCTGCGCATCCCTGAAATCATGCGTCACGTCCAACTCCAGCGCATTCAGATAATAAAGCTCGTTATAATCGACAAAATCAAGCCCCCGCTCCTCGGCAAGCGCTCTGACGGCCTCTGTATCATAGCGATACCAGCCCTCCTTGGGAGATTTAAAGAGCAGCAGCTCCACGTTATTCTTCTCACAAATCCGCACAATTTCATCCAGATATCGGATATTCTCCTCCGCGATCCAAGCCTCCCCCGCGCTGTCATAATCCCCCAGATTGATTGCCGTCTCCGACACAAGCTGCGTTTCAAGATAACCCTTTGTGTAATTCGTCTTGTCTTTATAAAAATAAGTGTAGTCTGTCTTGCTCAGCTCCTTCCAACGATTATGATACCGAAGCACCGGAAATACATAAGAAAAATACTCTGCATCGACCGTTCCGACAGACTGATAAATGCCCTGAAGCTTATCCACGGAAAACGGCAGGTCCGTAAATCCCCAACGCAGTCCCGATTCGTTCCTGCTGCTGACCGGGTCGCTCAGCAGCATATTTACCTCAAAGGCCACCACCTTCGGCGTTTGCTGCTTCAGGGCTTCTTTGAGATAGAGCACGGACATATTCATCGGCTGCGAGGAGCTGCCAAAGTCATACGCGGCTATCCCGTAATTCTCATACAATACCAGCGGGTCTATTGTGCAAAAGCTGTTGCTGCTGCCGATTACGATCATATCAATATCGTTCTTCTTTTCCGCATAGAAGCCATCCACAATCGTTGTGGAATCGCCAATAAACTTTGCACGCAAGACAGCATCGACAAGAAGCAGCGTGACCGCCATCAATCCCAGGAAGGACAATACCGCTGCCATTCTTCCCTGTTTTTTTCCTTTAAAACTGAAAGTAAATGAATTGCGTCGCGTCATATCCCTCACCATATACCCCAAACACTACTACCATTACCAGAAGCACTAAAACAATCAAATATTGCACCGCAAGACACTGTTCCTTGACGAGTGTATCAATAAACGCCTTTTTCCTCGCATAATACATATCCACAAGGAGCAAAATCAAAATGCCCGCCCAGAGCACACTCATTTCCTTTTTATCAAGCCCAAGGTAATAAATTGACTCATTAAAAAGTGACCAAATATCAAAATTTGCAAACAACCGCTGTATGTAATAAATGCCATCTTTCACTGTATCGGCCCGAAAAAACACTAAAGAAAACATAAACAGGAAAAAGGTACACACACCTTGGAAAAAGGAATACCCAAAGGTGTTTACACGAACGCCAAACCGGTCCGTCAGACGCTTCTTTAACGGCCGCAGCATATCCCCTATGATGATAAAAATACCCTGCAGCCCTCCCCAAAATACAAAATGCCAGCTCGCACCATGCCACAGACCACTTATCAGAAAGGTCACCATGGTATTCCAATACTTCCTAAGCCTTGTGCACCAGCTTCCGCCAAGAGGAATGTAGACATAATCCCGAAACCATGAGCTGAGCGATATGTGCCAGCGCCTCCACAGTTCAGAGACACTCCTTGAGAAAAACGGCGCCTCAAAATTGGCCATCAGCTCTATTCCCAGCACCCGTGCCGCCCCCATCGCGATCATGGAGTAGCTTGCAAAGTCACAATAAATCTGTATTGCAAACAGAAACATCGCAAGCAACAGTGCAACACCGTTGAACATATAATAAATTGCAAATACCTGATTGGCCAAAATGGCCGCCCTGTCGGCAATCACCAGCTTCATAAAGAAGCCCCACAGCATCATCACAAGTCCCCGTGTCACCTTGTCAAAATCCCACATCTTTTTATGGGATATTGCTTCAAGCTGCCCAAGCAGATGCCCGCTGCGCTCAATCGGCCCCGCAACCAATTGCGGAAAAAACGAGACAAACAGCGCGTAGCGGATAAAATTTGTCTCCACCGCCACGGTTCCCCTGTATACGTCGATCATGTACCCGACTGCCTGAAAGGTATAGAAGGAGATTCCCACCGGAAGCAGAATATCAAGCCGGGGCGCTCCGAACCGAATGCCGAAAACGGAGGCAAGCTGCGCCACCGTATCATGCAGAAAATAAAAATACTTAAAAAACACCAAAATTCCCAGATTGATTGCAAGACCGATAACCAGCGTCAAAACGCGCGTTCTCTTATTGCGCGGCTCCTTACTTCTTCCAAGCCGGCCAAGTATGATTGCGCATAAATATGTCACCAGCGTAGAAGCAAAAATCAATACCGCATACTTCGCATTCCATCCCATATAAAAGTAATAGCTGGCAACCAAAAGCCAAAGCTGTCTGAACCTTTTGGGCATGATATAAAACAGCAATACCACAATTGGGAAAAACACTGCAAATTCAAAGGATGTAAATTGCATCGAACCTCTCCTGAC
>CAMWYL010000349.1 GCA_947178465.1 uncultured Lachnospiraceae bacterium
TCTCTCATGTATCCCTTCCGAGATAAACGTCGTCCGATGGATTTCCCCCTTCGGAATCACCACCAGATCCCCGCTGCTGATATGGTAAATCTTATTATTCAGGAAAAATTTACGGCTTCCGGAAAGCAGATAATAGAACTCATAATATGTATGATAATGCTCCTTCTTCATCTCAAAATAAGACTCATGCCTTATGCGGGAAATCGCAATCTTTGGCTGCTCTACTGTTGAACCCATTCGTTTCCTACCTCACTTCTTCCAAAAACATGTCCATTGGCGGAATTGTAACAATCAGCAATTATATCGCCTTAGTCTTACCTACACCATCCCAATTACATAAATAATTTTAATCTCTACAAGAACACAATTCCTTACCATCTGACATAAATCTACTATAGCAAAAAATCTGTACTTTTTCAACTATCTGCCTGTTATTCTGTAGTTATTACTGTATTCATGCTGTATTATATTTTTAACAGGTAAATGCTTTTTTACATTTCAGAGACAGCAGAAATACTTACATAACAAGGGGAGAATCTTATGAATATTCTGAAGAAAGAACCTAATAGAGACCTGATTTTAAGCGGAAATATGCTGCAGGCAGTGCTCTCCATCGCGATTCCCGTCGTGATCAACTCCTTTCTGCAGACAATGTATAACCTGACGGATACCTATTGGCTGGGAAAAATCGGCACAGAGCAGCTTGCCGCAATCAACCTGGTAACGCCTGTCCAGAATATTATCCTGAACTTCGGAACCGGAATTACGGTTGCAGGTTCCGTGCTTATCGCACAGTATATCGGCGCCAGAGACGACAAAAACGCAAAAAGCATGGCCAATCAGATTTTTGCCTGTGCCATGATTTTTGCATTTGTCTGTGCGGGTATATGCTTTCTCGCAACCCCCGGGATTGTCCATTGGCTTGGCGCTGACGGCAGCACCTACAGCTACGGAAAAACCTATCTGCGGATTGTCGTCCTTGATATGCCGCTCTTATATACCATCAATATTTACAGTGCCATCCATCAGGCACAGGGCGACACCGTGCGCCCCATGCTATTGAACTTTCTGGGCATTATCATCAACATGATTCTGGACCCACTGCTGATGATCACCTTCAACCTGAATATCACCGGCGCCGCACTTGCTACCCTGCTTGCAAAGCTTCCGTCCGCGGTCATCGCCTTTTATGCGCTGACACAGCCTTCTCAGCCGGTAAGCCTCGACCTGCGGCATCTGCGGTTCGAAAAGGAGAAAATGATGTCCATTTTAAGAGTCGGGCTTCCTACTGCAATCGGCGGCAGCACCATGCAGCTTGGCTTTCTGCTTATGAGTAAAAATGTCTACAAATACGGTACGGAAGCAATGGCAGCGTATGGAATTGGCAACAAGGTCAACAGCCTTATCACACTTCCCACGAACGGCATCGGCTCCGCAGTCGCTACCATCGTCGGTCAGAATGTAGGTGCAATGCAATATGACAGAGCGCAAAAGGGCTATAAGCTTGCCCGAAATATCAGTGTTGTATTTCTTTTCACGGGTGGCATGATTCTATCCTTTGCGCCAATTTCAACCGGTATCGTCAGTATTTTTTCAGATGACACGAATGTCATTTCCATGGCTGCCGATTTTTTGAGCATTATGGCGTTCTGGTGCTGGACAAACGGCATCTATAATTCCACTACCGGACTTTTTCAAGGCACCGGGCACACCGAGGTGACCATGCTTGTTGATGCTTCGCGGCTCTGGGTGTTCCGATTCCTGACACTGTTCATCTGTGAGACTGCCCTCCATATGGGCGTACGCAGTATCTGGTACAGCGTTGTCGTAAGTAACGGTATCTCCGCAGCTATCCTGTATGTGCTCTACCGTCTGAACATCTGGCGCAAGCCTGCCATCAAGAAAAAGAGGACGTAATGCTATTCAATCGCACGATATAAAGCTCCTCTGCCGTCGGTCCCGGTATGCAGCCCTTCTCTATGCACATCTCACGAAAGCGTCCGTTCGCGGTTTTCGTCTCTTTTGCTTTTTCTAATCATCAGACGCCACGAAAGTTTCCTTTCAGGAAACTTTTTTAACCAAAGTTGCATATCACTCCATTGCTCTTTTCAAATGTGCATATTATGATGATATCAAGGGGAAAGAATCCATACTATTTGTTTCTATAACATAGGCAGCCATTGATTCTAATTCGCTCCCCAAAAACAGGAGGCTCTATGAAAGAAGTCAATCTTGGCAGTGTCATAATCGCCAACCGCCGTAAACATGGAATCACACAGGATGAGCTGGCAGAATATATCGGCGTGTCAAAGGCATCCGTCTCGAAATGGGAAACAGGCACCACGTATCCTGACATCACCCTTCTTCCGCGCCTTGCAGCCTTTTTCGATATCAGCATTGACGAGCTGATGGACTACAGACCGCAGATGGAAAGGGAGCAAATCCGCAAGCTGTACCGACAGCTCTCACACGACTTTTCGGAAAAACCCTTGGAGGAGGTTCTTGCACACTGCCGTGAGCTTTCCAAAAAGTATTTTTCCTGTCCGCCGCTTCTTTTCCAAATCGGCAGCCTGTATGCCAATCACCATATGCTTGCCGGCAATCAGGAACAATCCCTTCGCATCCTGAACGAGGCGAAGGCTCTGTTTATCCGCGTCAGGGAAATCACGGATGACGCGGAGCTTGCCTCACAGGCGGTCAGCATGGAGGCGTTCTGCCTGCTGCTGCTTGAGCAGCCAAAGGAGGTTCTGGATTTGCTGGCGCCAATGGAAATCATGCGTCTTACCCCCGAGCCGCTGCTATCCTCCGCATTCCGGATGCTTGGGGACACAAACGCGGCAATGCGGGTTCTCCAAACGGGAATTTACAAAACCATATTAGAATTACTGAATCTGCTTCCCTCTTATATGGAGCTGTGCGCATGCGAAAATGACAGGGAGACATTGGAGGAAACTTGTCGTCGCGCGTTTGCCGTCGCAAATGCCTTTCACTTGAAAGACCTGCATCCGTCCGTGCTTTTGTCGCTGTGTCTTGCCGCGGCCCAATGCTTTGCCCGACAGGGGGATTCGGATAAGGCTCTTTCCCTTCTGGAATACTATACACAGACGGCCGCTTCCAACATTGACTCGATGTGGCTTCACGGAGATTCCTATTTTAATCTTCTGGACCCATGGCTGGAGGAAACGCTTGCCCTCGGAAAAGATTTTCCCCGCGACGACGCGCTTATCCGCAAAAGCATCACACAGGCTGTTACCGATAATCCGGTCTTCGCATCCCTATCGGATACCCCGCAGTTTCAAAATATTGTCAACCGGCTCAAGGCCGGTGAGGAGGTTACACCATGAACGCCATTTCACTAAACAATCTGTCAAAGACTTATCCCGACGGCAAAAAAGCGGTTGATTCCATTACCATCTGTCTTGAGCAGGGCGAGGTATTCGGATTTCTGGGACCAAACGGTGCAGGAAAAACCACCACCGTAAAGCTGCTGAACGGAATGCTGTCCCCCACGGGCGGGAGCTGCGATGTATTTGGCATCGATCCGTACAAGAGCCCTGAAGAAGCGCATGCGCTTTCCGGCGTTGTCACGGAGCATGCGCAGATGTACGATACCCTGACGGGACTTGAAAACCTCGTCTTCTACGGAACGATATTCGGACTTTCCCCTGCCGAAGGTAAAAAGCGGGCAAAAGATTTATTGGAACAATTGGAATTATCCGAGGCGCAGGATAAGAAGCTCGCCACCTATTCCACCGGCATGCGGCAGCGGCTTTCTCTGGCGCGGGCGCTTATCCACAAGCCCAAACTTCTGTTTCTGGACGAGCCGACCTCGGGACTTGACCCCGAAAGCGCTCAGAATGTCCATCTTCTGATCCGCCGTCTGGCGCAGGAAAAGGGCATCACGGTATTTCTCTGCACACATCAGCTTCGTTATGCGCAGGAAATTTGCA
>CAMWYL010000350.1 GCA_947178465.1 uncultured Lachnospiraceae bacterium
TAACAATAGAACCCTGCGTTTCCTCGTGCATCCGCTCAAATACCTTGATCAGGTTCTGGAAGCTCCACAAATCAATCCCCGCCTCCGGCTCGTCAAATACCGAAAGTTTCGTCCCTCTGGCAATCACCGTCGCAATCTCAATGCGTTTCAGTTCCCCGCCGGAGAGACTCGCATTCACCTCCCGGTTGATATAGTCCCGCGCGCAAAGCCCTACCTCAGACAGATATTTGCATGCACCATCAATATTGATTGCCTTGCCCGACGCAAGCTTTATCAGGTCAAATACCGTAATTCCCTTAAACCGTACCGGCTGCTGAAACGCAAAGCTGATACCGCGTCTTGCCCTCTCCGTAACGGACAAGTCCGTGATATCCTGCCCGTCCAGCAAAATCCGTCCGTCCGTTGGCCGTATAATGCCTGCTATCAGCTTGGCAAGCGTTGATTTTCCCCCGCCATTCGGTCCCGTAATCGCCGTGAAGCAATCGTCTATCTTTAAGCTGATATGATTTAATATATCTTTATTTCCATCATCCACATGATAAGAAATGTCTCTTAACTCCAACATATTCTTAAGCCTTCCTTTCGAGTAGTCATCAAAGCTTCTGACATCTCCCAGTATACCGAATATCAGTCACAATTGCATCATTTTTTCCAATTTTTTTCAATGATTTTATAATTCCACCCGAAAACAGATTTCTTGAAACGACTCCTGCTCCAGAAGCTCGACGGTTATCTCCCCACCGCACAGTCCTGCTATGGATTCTGCCTGATACAGCCCAAGCCCGCGCCCTTCGCGGTTTTCCTTTGTCGTATAGCCCTTCTCGAAGAAATGTGAAATATCGCCCATGGTCAGTCCACGCACCTGATTCTTGATCATAAAGATCAGCTTATCCTCCTTCGCGTCAAGAATCATTTCGACGGCATTCAGTTCCGGCGTTGCCGCCTCAAACGCATTATCCGTCAGAGTTCCTATGATTTCCACCAGAGAATGCTCGGAGACGGATGTGATGATCTCACGGCTCAGCACCTGTATATCAATATGGATATATGACGGCGCGCTGATAATCTTACTGTAGAGAAATCCCGCCAGAATTTTATCTGAAATGTGAAGAAGCGCAGGATTGCACCGCGCTTTATCATCATAGATTTCCTTTCCATATGCGGACTGTGCCGCCACCAGCTCGTCATAATTGTCGATCGTGACATGCATATTGAGAATCGCGTTCATATGATTGTCAAACTCGTGCTGACGCGCCCGAATGTCCTTTGTAAGCTCCTCCAACGGCTTAATATAGTGCTTGTAAATTTTCAGCTCCTGCTCCTTACGCTGCAGCGCCGCGTAATTGTGCCTCCAATCAAGCAGCCCGACAAATATCACCGCAAAGAGAATCCCGCTGAGCACCATCACTCTTATATCCAGCGTATGGCTCAGATATAAATCCACTAACAGATACACCGTCAGGATCAGCGCCAATACACAAAATATCCGATACAGGAACCTCCTGCCAAGCTCAGCCATTTAGTTTCCTCCTTAATTCGTTCTTGTAGGTGACGCCGATTTCCACCCGCTCACCGCTTTTCATATTAATGATACCATTTACCATATCTACCCAATCAATGTAGTCCTGATTCACGACACACATGCGATGCACCTGCAGAAAATTCCGCTCGGGAAGCTTCTCCAACAGCTGCTTAATTGTCAGGTAAGGCACCTTCAGCTCCTCCTTGAGCATCACGAGGTTTACCCCTCTGGGCACTGCCCGCACACAGACGATATCCTTACAGAAAATTTTGTAATTGACTCCCGCCTTCTTCACCAGCACATAAGGCTCCCTGGTCTCACCGGTCTGCGAGAGAAACAAAAGCTTGCCGATAAGTCTTGTGACCTCCTCCTCACTGTAGGGCTTCACCAGATATTGATAGCAGTGTAGCTCCCGGTAAGCCCGCATCTCCATATTCGCGAGCGAGGTCAGCATGACAATCGGCGTAAACACATATTGCCCCATGCTGCGCACCTCCTCCGCGAAGGTAATTCCCGAGATATCCTCGTCATTCGATGTGTCCAGATTAATATCCAGCAAAAAAGCCTGAAAGGGCTGTTGTGCCTCATGCAAAGCACTTCTCGCAGCCTTCAGGCTTCTTACGGGGACGACAGCGACTTGCTCTGATACGCCTTCAACCATAGCAGTAACAGCACGCAGGCTGTCCTCACTATCCTCCAGTATCAATATCCGCGTCATGTCTGCCGCCCCTCCTTATTATGATATTACAATGCTATCAACGGATTGCCTCATCGATTCGCAATTCCGCATATTTATTTCTGCGTTAAAACCTCTCCTACGGACTTTGCAAGACCTGCTACGCCCTGAATCTCCGAAGGAATGATAATCTTGGTAGCCTGACCGTTTGCAGCCTTCTCAAATGCCTCAAGCTTCTTGAGCGTAAGTACGGAGTCGTCCGCGCCTGCTTCTCTGAGGTATTTGATACCCTCTGCATTTGCCATCTGTACCACGCGGATCGCCTCTGCCTGACCTTCCGCCTCACGGATTCTCTTCTCCTTCTCCGCCTCTGCTCGAAGAATTGCAGCCTGCTTCTCTGCCTCCGCATTGAGGATTGCGGACTCCTTCTTACCTTCCGCAACCAAAATCGTGGATTTCTTCTCACCTTCCGCAATCAGAATAGCCTCACGTCTCTCACGCTCTGCCTTCATCTGCTTCTCCATTGCGTTGCGGATCGCCTCAGGCGGGATAATGTTCTTTAACTCAACACGATTTACCTTGATACCCCAAGGGTCCGTTGCCACGTCAAGCGCGGAACGCATATTGGTGTTGATAACCTCTCTTGAGGTAAGCGTCTGGTCAAGCTCCATCTCACCGATGATATTTCTGAGTGTTGTCGCCGTCAGCTTTTCGATTGCCATAATCGGGTTCTCTACGCCGTATGCATACATCTTCGGGTCAGTAATCTGGAAAAATACAACCGTATCAATCTGCATCGTAACGTTATCCTTGGTGATAACCGGCTGGGGCGGGAAATCCACTACCTGCTCCTTTAAGTTGACCTTCTTTGCCACTCTGTCCAGAATAGGGATCTTGAAGTGAAGTCCCACGCTCCATGTGCTGTCATAACCGCCCAGACGCTCAACAACATATGCGTATGCCTGCGGTACGATGCGCACATTCGCCGCAAGAATAACGATTATAACAAATAAAATAATCAATAAGTATATCATATTGTCTCCTCCTCATACTTTTCTACAATTAATTTTACGCCCTTGATGTCAATAACCTTTGCAAGGCTTCCTGCAGGGATTTTCGCATCCCCGGATGCCGCTCTGACTGACCACTCCTGCCCGTTCACAACGGCGTTGCCCGTCTCCGTCACATTGTCTATATCCTTCGTGACACGCACCACCTTGCCTATAATACCCTCATAGTTCGTCTTTGTACGATGCACATTTATGTATTTCATGGCAAGCGGTCTCGTGAACAACAGCATTCCAAAGGATATCAGCAGAAATATTGCCAGCTGCAGCAGCCATCCGCCGCCCAACAGCGTCACCACTACCGCAACCATAGCGCCTATCGCAAACCAGATTGTCGTCAGACCCACTGTTATAATCTCAATCACGATCAGGATTATCATCGCAGCCAGCCATGCCATAATATTAATTGACGTCATGTTCGCTGATATTAATTCACTCATCCGAAACTCCTCCTTTCGATTTGATAGTCCTATTTTACTTCAAAATCGGAATTTACACAACGCTTTTTGCGTGAATGAAGTGATTTTCGTATTCAATTAAAATCGAGTGCCGGCGCACTCGATTGCAAAAAGCTCCGCTTTTTGTTTGAATGATTTGCACTGCCGCAATTTCCTGTAATATCAAAAATCGAGTGCCGGCGCACTCGATTGCAAAAAGCTCCGCTTTTTGTTTGAATGA
>CAMWYL010000351.1 GCA_947178465.1 uncultured Lachnospiraceae bacterium
GTGCATTTACTTATAACAAAAAAGAAAAACCTTGTTGATTTTCATATCTGAAAATCAACAAGGTTTTTGGATTATTGAAATATTTTTACTTTGCTCAAACTTATTTCATGAATCTCGCATTAGCACTGCTCAACAAGCTTCTTCAATGCTTCAAGCGCCTCATCCGGAAGCTTATCATAGCCTTCCTTCTTGGTAGCGAAGCCTTCAACCGCATCTACACGGTTCTGCATTGCACTCTTCAATGCGGATACATACTCTGCATTTCCTAAGTCCGGCTTGAAGTCTGCTGTCTTGCCATCCCAATCATACATGATCTCGATATCGTCAAAGTTGCCCCACTTCTCAAACTTCGCCTTTCCTTCAACGATTGTCTCAAGAATGCCAAGTGTATCAGCCGGCTTAACCTTTGTTCCCATGAAATCACCGGTATTAACGATGTAGCAGTCTACATTCTTCTCTTCTACCAGCTTCTTGAACTTCTCATAGTCATTTACCAGCGGATAGGTTCTGAACGGATTTGCGTAAGGAACAATTCTCAACGCGTTCATATCCGTGCCTGCCGCTACACGCTCTGCAGAAGATGTCTTTGTCGCAAGTGTAGCACCCATAACAGATGCAAGCGCTGCGCCTTTAAGCTTTACTACAGGCGGGATGGTCGGGTCCTTCATAATCCAGAAGATTGCATTAACCGGTGCGTCAATCTTGTCTACACGGTTCGGAGACCATAACTTAGACTTAATCGCACGTCCGTTACCGTTTCTGATATCCTCTGTTACCAGCTGCAGCTTGCCGTTCTCGTCTAATGTAGCGGAGCAGTTCTGAGCTGTCAGCAGATACTCGTTATCCGGACATCCTGTCGGATAATCCGCAGTCTTATCAAAGTAAGTCGGCTCCAATGCGATGGATGCGCAGGTGTCTGAGTTGATGATGAACGCATCATCATGAAGCACCTTGATGCCACCGAACTGATCATATTTGCCGCCATGCTTTGCATGTGTCAGTGTAGACTTACCGGAGCCTGACAGACCATATACAGATGCAACGAACTTCTTGCCGCCGTCCAGAGAGTACTCCTTCTGTCCGCCGTGGCAGGATGCATAGCCGTTTCTGTTTGCAAGCGCCCATGCCATTGTCAGTGTACCCTTCTTGTGCTCACCGAAGTATCTCATACCAAGGATTGCAGCGCAGTTCTGGTTGGTATCGAAATAGCAGAGCGTCAAAGGATCGCTTAAGCAGCTGTAATCTACGTCCGGTGCGTCATGCGGCGCCCACTGCGGGTCGGAGAAGATGAAGATATCCGGCTCCTTGCCATCGCCTACAGGCTTGGAATTCTTGTACATCTTTACATAGTCGTCTGACATATACTGGAAGTTCAGCATCCAGTTATAAAGGATATTCTCCTCTCCTTCCGGAAGAAGAAGGTGTGCCTTTACCATAAACTCCGGGTCAAGACCGATGAAGCACTCTGCATGATACATTGTCTTCCAACGGGTCTCATATACCGCGTCCATAACAACCTTGTCAAGCTTCGCATCATCAACGCCCGGCTCGCCCTTAATACGGCGTGCTGCCGCGTAACGTCCCGTTACCGCACCGTCGTTGAACAAAAGAACCTTTGCATCCTTCTCAAGACCAAATGTCTCGCCATCCTTAACCGGCATATCCGTAACAATTGTTCCGGGTGAGTTCTTCGCTAACTGATAAGCCTCCTTCAAAGTATTTACCTTTACTACGTTATTTCCATAGAACGCTGCTTCGATGATGGAACGAGTCTTGGAAAAACCTACTTTTCCGGCACCGATCTCGGAAATGGGATAATACGCTTTTGTTGACATACAAAGTCCTCCTTAAAGATTATATTTTTTATTTCAGGCCGCTTTACCTTCGCACAATTGACAGAGAACAGGTCTCCATCGGCAGAAGATAACGACAAGCATGAGCAAAATTTGGAACATTTATACAATATTCACATATTTGCAAATATTATCTCAAAAATCTTGTGAAAAGTCAATTAAAATAAAGTGAAACTTCCCTAAACTTTAAACAGTCCCGATTGCGCGCGTCGCTACCTTGAGCTGCTCCAGCTCCTCCCCCTCAAAATAAGGCGCGAGCTTTTCATACACCATTGCGTGGTAAGCGTTGAGCTTTTTAATATCCGACGCTTCCATATGGTTTGTATCTATCGCGTCCAAGTCAATCGGAACACAGGTCAGATGGCGGAATCCCATAAACTGACCGTCACCGTTCTTGACCTCGTTGACAACCTCCACAACATTCTCAATGCGGATTCCATGACTGCCCTCAATGTATACACCGGGCTCATCCGACACGATCATTCCGCTTTCCAGAACCGTCTCTCCAATATCCGCGACATACTTCCAACGGATGCTCTGCGGTCCCTCATGGACATTCAGGATATAGCCGATGCCATGGCCGGTCCCGCATTTATAATCAATATAGCACTCCCACAGCGGAAGCCTCGCCATAATGTCCACATTTCTGCCAGTACAGCCATACAGGAACTTCGCATCGGCAAGCCGCAGCATGCCGCAGACCGTCTTGGTAAAATGCTTTTTCATCTCATCCGTAATCGGTCCGAGCGCAATCGTTCTGGTCACATCGGTGGTCGCTCCCATGTATTGTCCTCCGGAGTCAACAAGATAAAAGCCCTCCGGCTTAATCTCCGCCTTGTCCTGCTCCGTAGCCTCATAATGCATCATTGCCGCATTCGCGCCATACGCACTGATGGTATCAAAGGAAAGCTCTATAAAACCCTCAATCTCAGCACGCATCCCGTCAAGCTTCTGTGCCACGCTGTACTCATCCATTGGCACCCTGCCGACATTTTTCTTCATCCAAAACAGATATTTGGTGAGCGCTACACTGTCCAACAGATAGTATTTGCGGATGTTTTCAAGCTCAACCGGATTTTTAACAGCCTTCAAAAGCCCCACAGGACTGTCTTTCCCGACCAACTCTCCGCGCTTTGTGACCAGCTTATACAACAGATAGTTGATATCGCTCTCCGCACACCATATTTTCCCTTGAAGCGTGCAGTTCTCAAGGAATTCCGACAACGTGCCGTAATCCCTGCATTCAATATTGTTTTTATTGAAAAATTCCCGCGTTTCCTCCGTCAACGCCTCCTTCTGTACGAAAAGAACCGCCGTCTCCATGGAAATGAAGGTATAGGAAAGCGCTACGGGATTGCATTCCACATCATTGGCGCGGACATTGTAAAGCCACATGATATCATCAAGCTTGGAAATCAGCAGATGCTCCGCCTTCTCCTCCTTCATCTTTTCGCGGACCTTCGCGAGCTTCTGCGCAATGGTCTCCCCGCAAAGCGCCTCCGGAACCACCCACAGCGGACTTGCGGGAATCGCCGGTCTGTCCGTCCAAAGCGCATCGACAATATCCCTGTCATAGGCAATGCGAACCTCCCGACCGTCCAAAGCCTTCTCAATCCGCTTCCCAAAAGAAGCGGAAACCACTCTGCCGTCAAAGCCGACCGTCTGTCCGGCGGACACATTTTTCTCAAGGTATTCCGATATTGTCGGAACACCTTCCTCGGCCATTCGGTACAGCACGATGTCGGAACCTGCAAGCTCCCGCTCTGCCTGAACAAAATACCGTCCATCCGTCCAAAGCCCCGCCTCCTTTTCGCTGACAACGAGCGTGCCGTTTGAACCGGTAAAGCCGGACAAAAACTCCCTGACCTTAAAATAACCATCCACATACTCGGAATTATGAAAATCTGCCGTAGGCACGATATAAAAATCAATCCCTGCCTGTTTCAGCGCGCTTCTCAACGCTTCTATTCTCTGCTTTGCCGTATTCATAGTATCCCCCATTCCGCCTTTGGCGGCTCAAATAGAAATGAAACACGCCTGCCGCGTTTTACCGTCTTAGTGTTTCTTATTTTAATACCCCTGAACC
>CAMWYL010000352.1 GCA_947178465.1 uncultured Lachnospiraceae bacterium
GTCCAATAGCTGTTACCGACTCTCTGAAGGTTTCCGTACTGTGACTGCTCTATAACCGCCGCAATCGCCGGAACCTTGCCTACCTCGTCCGAAGCCGCCGCATTTTTATTCGAGGGTCCCTGGCTTCTCTCCACAAACCGGAGCGTCTGGTTCTCCTCATTCGTCAGCCAGTCCGCCAGCTTATGCGCCCATGCCAAGTGCTCGGAATACGCATTTACACCAAACATCTTATAGCCCGTAAAAGAAGACATCTGTATCTGCTGCCCCTTACAGGTATAGGTCGGGAGCTTACATGCGCCATAATTCGCTCCCCATGCATCCTTCACCGACGTCGCATTCCAGACACCGCTGATACCTGCTATAACCTCGCCTTCCTGCATTCCCGTAACAAAGCTGCCGTCGCCCTGTGCCACAAAAGCAGGACTTGCCGTAATGTCAAGCAACGCCCGTGCAACATCCACGCCCTTTATACTTCCCTCAGTCGCATTCCAATTACAGTAATTCGTAACGCCATCCTCATTGATACCGAACTCCAGTCCCGTGTTGCCAAAGAACGAATACAGATACCAACCGGAGTTAAGCTCCATGGAGAACTTTTTCTCCGCAGCCTCCGCTACCGCGAGAATGCCGTCCATCGTCTTTACATCCTCTTCCGTAAAGTAATTCTTATCATAATACAGGAAATAGCCGTTGTCTGCGGAATACGGATACGCATACAGTGTTCCCTTATAGGACGCCGCATCGACCGCCTCCTCAAGGTTCGCGTTCTTCACCTGCTCCTGATTGACAACCGGCGACAGCGCGCCGCCCGCAATCATGCTGTAAAGCTGGTCATCCGGCATGGAAAATATATCCGCGCTGTTATGGATATCCCCAAGGACATGGTTTCTTGTATCCGCATCAGCGGCTGCCTCAAGGGTAATCTCAAAGTCCGCCTGCCCTGCGTATTCCTTCTCAAAGCTCTCTATCATCTTGCTGAGTGTCTCGAAGTTGCCCTCCTCGGCCCATATCTTAAGCTCTACCTTCCCGCTCTCAAGCTTTTCCTGCCAGGTCTCACTGCTCTGCACATCACTGCTGACCGGTTCCTCCATGTTACCGGCACTACAGCCCGTCAATACCATTGCCGCCAAGGATGCCGATACTACGGCTGTCCCGAAACGCTGTTTTACACTTTTCTTTTTCACAATCCATCTTCCTTTCTGCGCAAGGCTGCACTTCTCTCCCTATCCTAATAATACTCCAAGGCTTGGTTTATTGCAACTAATAATACTTTCCAAACACATGACTTCCAAAAGCATCGTTCTACTCTTCCGTTTCATTCCCTGCCTTGCCCGCTTCCCTTTTGGCGGACGTCCTGTTTTTATCGTTGTGGCCGCGATTCCGATTATTGCCGCCCTGCGCTCTTTGAGATTTGCCGTTCTCCTGTTTCCTGCCGTTGCGCTCATTCACGCTGTCCCGCAAAAGCGCGTAAAGCGTTGAGACAAGAGGTATGAAAAACAACATTCCCGGAACGCCAAACAGGCTGCCGCCAACGCTCACTGCCATCAATACCCATATTGCCGGTAAACCGACCTTATTTCCTACAACCCTTGGGTAAATCAGATTGCCTTCGAGCTGCTGCAGCACAAAGAACAGTACCACGAACACGACCGCTTTTATCGGGCTGTCCACAAGTATCAGAAATGCCCCGACAACACATCCGATAAACGCACCGACAATCGGTATCAGCGCCGTAAACGCAATCAGCACGCCAATCATCAGCGCATACGGCAGTCCCAAAATCGTCATGGAAATCACAAACAATGTACCGAGAATAATTGCCTCCAGACATTGCACGGATACAAAATTAGAGAAATTACGGTTTAACAGGCTGAGCACATTCAGGACCGCCTTCTCCTGCCGTGGTTTCAAATAGGCCGATAATATGCGTCTTCCCTGATTCTCCAGAGTCTCCTTGCCCGCCAGAATATAGATAGCAAAGACAAAACCAATGCAGAAATTCAGGGCGCCGCCGATAATATTTCCTGCTATGACAGCCGTAGAAGCCAGCATATCCGACGCACCCGACTTCATAAACTGCACCGCATAATCCATCACCGCATCCCAATCAATATTTATGCTCTGAAGTTGTGCCACATTATCCGCAAGCTGCGGGTACTGCACCGCCAAATCCTCAAGGATCTCCATCGTGCTCTCAATAAACGGTGGAATCTTATTACCGAGCTCGACAACCGTCTTTGCAAGATGCGGCACAATTGTCCCGATCACCAGCACCAGAATCAGTGTGATAAACAAAATACTAAGCACTATGCTCGTGCTGCGCTTCATCTTCTCCGTGCCTTTTCTGCGCCAATTATGCAACAGCCTTTTTTCAATAAAATTCATGGGGATATTTAAAATAAACGCCATTATTCCTCCATAAATAAAGGGCTTGAAAATAGTGACGCATACCCCCGCGGCATGCAGCAGCTCCTGTCGGTACAGAAGCACCAGCGTTATCACCGCGACAAGCAGCAGCAACTCCTTTATCTGCTTTATCTTTTTCCTGTCAAATCCGTTTTCCATCAGTCAGCCTCCAAAACGATATATTTGTCTAATATATTACATTATTTCAGTAAATTTTTAAATATTTTTTTGAAAATAAATGGAATATCTGTACAAATAATGTTATACTATAGTTACATTTGCATACAATTCTCCCTACAAGTGATAAACTCTATGAAAGGAGTATGTTCACGCACATGAAGCATGACATAAACCAAAAATACTTTTTCGTATATTTAACGATTTTTATTCTGGCTCTGATTTTCTTTGTGGGAATGTTTTTCTATGATCAGTCCACAGATACCAGGCACACCCAATCACCGCGCGAGGTTACTTATTGGGAAGATTATACCTATACGACTACATATTCCCGGACGATCATCACAGGCAGCCTCGATTCCCTGTCCAAAGATAAGGATCTGCTTGCCTTTTTCTCGGTTCATCAAAGTATCAGCGTATATCTGGGTGAGGAGCTGATTTATCATTATCCGGTAATCAACAACAATCCGTTTTCCGCCTCTCCGGGCTACTGCTGGAATTTTGTCCCGCTTCCGAAGAACGCCACGGATATCCGGATTGAACTCTCTTCCCCATATAAGGCATACAAGGCCAGTATTCCGACCTTCTATATCGGGAACAGCTTTTCCGTTCCCGCAAAAATTATAACGACAAGCCTTTTTCCATTCATTCTGTGTGTTCTCATGTTCTGCATAGGTATGCTAATGGTTGGCTATTATCTTGGTTTCGCAAGAAAATTCCATACAAAAACCCGTATGTTCTATCTCGGGACATTCGCGGTTATCTTGTCCATATGGTCCATCAATGAGTGTCCCATGACGCCGTTTATCATGCATAACAATCTTGTGACCTCGTATGTATCATTCCTGTCCATTATGCTGCTGCCACTGCCCTTTGGCCTGTTTATCAAGAACTTTTACGAGGACAACAGCAAAGCGTGGGAGCTTTTCTTCCAATTAAATATCGCACAGATTGTTTTATGTATCCTGTTTCAGCTCACGGGCATTTACGATTTTCGGGAAACACTGTGGTCTACGCATGTGATGATGGGCGTTCTGGCCGGCGTCATCATCTACCAATCCTATAAGCATCTGAAATCCGGAGAGAACCGCAGGCTGGTCAAAATCCATCTGCTTTGTATCATCATCTGTGCAGTCACACTGTTTATGGATGTCCTTGCCTATTATCTCGGGTCGGGGGATGGCAATACCTTCGGTCGCATCGGCTTCCTGACCTACATCGTTGTGCTGGGACTGTCCTCTGCGGAGGAAACGGCTGCCCTGATGAAAATGGGACCCCAGGAGAACCTGTACCAGCAGCTTGCTTAGACGGATCAAATGA
>CAMWYL010000353.1 GCA_947178465.1 uncultured Lachnospiraceae bacterium
AATGTGGAGACGATAACAGGAAGCTTCAATGGCTCCAGCTCCAGCGGCGATATTACTGTCGGCAGTGCAGACGGTGATGCGAAGGCGTCCGCGACCAGCGGATATATCAAAATCAAAGGAGGAAGCGGAACGCGCGATATTTCCACAAGCTCCGGAGATGTCCTGCTTGAGGGAACCGGGGACACCTTTGATATCCGCACGACAAGCGGAGAAGCCGTGGTAAAGGCCGAGAGAGGAGCGGGCAGTATATCAACCTCGAGCGGCGATGTGCGCCTTACCCTGCCGGAGCTTACGGGAAAGCTGAATATCCATACCACCAGCGGGAGGGTGGATATCAGCCTTTCGGAAACCGCGGCCATGGATTTTGAAGCAAATACCACCAGCGGTGATATTACCACATTTTTTGACGACAGTCTGAGCTTTTCCAAGAGGGGGAATCGCGCCAAGGGAACTGTCGGCAGCGCGGAGCAGGCATATGAGGTCGATATAGAGACTTCCAGCGGGGATGTGCGAATCACGAAGTATTGACATTCACAATGCTTGTATTTGAGGAGGATTCATTATATAATAAAGCCGATAGTCATTTATATAATTTCAGATTAAGGAGGCGGTATTTATAATGAAACAGAAGGTTATCATTGCATGGATTGTTTTTGTGGTATGTGTGATTGCCACGATAGGGACGCGGTATCTCTCGGACAGGGAAGATGTGGAGTATGAGAAGGTTACGGCAAGGGTTGTGAGCTCGGAGACGAAAACGGTGAGAAACCGTAAGACCGGCAGTACATACAAATCCTACGAAATCGTAGTGGAATATGACGGGAAGGACTACGATTTGAAAAATGCGCATAGTGCCTATGAATATCCTAAGGGAAAACAGGTTGAGGTATATCTGTCCCGTGGCAAGTTATATGCGAACATCGAGGGCGTTCAGTCTTCAACGCCGCTGTTTTATACCTATTTCGGCTTTTTGGTCGCAAGCGTGGTGATGTTCGGTGTCGCGCTGAATTACTCCATAAAGGCAAAGCAAAATAAATAAAACGGCGCCAGGCTTAGGAATTGCCGGTAAGCTGAATGGACTGCAAATAACGGCCTTCTCCGGCAAATTCCTGCGGCTTGGCAACAAAACCGGAGGAGACAAGGCGTTCATTCAACTGCCCGAAAAGAACATGGTAAAGCTCGTTTGCAATCTCCTTTGCAGAGACCCCGTGGCGGTTGCATAGCAGGGAAGAAGTAAGCCGCGGTGTGCTGAGTGCGGATTGCACTTCCGTATAGAGGCATTCCTCAGTCAGTCGCTCCAGCGCGTCCATGACAGGCATCTGCGCCGCGCGATAGACGGGGACGGCAAGTCTGCCGTTATGAATGTAGCCAAATAAGGACATGAGGCGAAAGCAGGTTTCCTCACAGCATCCTGTTTCGACAAACTGCTGCATTTCATTAAGCAGTCTGTTTTTTGTGTTTTCTTTGGGGAGAGTATCCCAGAGCCGTTCAATATCTGACAGGGCGGCGGGAACTTTCCCTGCTTCTTTTTGGCGCGCAAAACGGAAAAAATCCACCCTGTCGCCGTTTGCGTCTCCAAAGGACTGAAATGCCCTTGCGCCGTCGGAATAGCGGTTGTAGGAGCAAAGCAATTTTTGGGAAAACAAATCCAATGCGGACGCCTGTTCATAAGCGATGATCAGATAATCCAATCCCGAGGCATGAAGCCGCGATGTGGATACAAGCTCATGGTCGCTGATATATGCAAAGAAGCTTCCGTCGAGGATAGCGCCGCATAAAACATGATAGAGGTTGCGTTCCGGCGGGAAGCCGTTATTGAGTTCTCCTGCAAGCCGATAGAAGTCATCCCTTCTTTGCCATAAGGCTTCCTCCATATGGCGGAGGTGGTCACTAAAGCAGTTTTGCAGGCAGGGAACATCCTCCCGCAAGAGAACGGGAGAGTCCAAGAAAACCGCATTGTTTTCCCTGCGCAGCAGTCCGATATGAATCAAGGTATCTGCTGCCTGTGTGGAGCCGTCACGGCAAAGCATTTCATAGCTGCATTCTCCCGGCAGGGTCTCTGTAACCTTTGTCAGAACAAGGTCGGCAGCCTTGCCGAAAGCCGCCCGTGGGTCGTCGGCGGGGTTTTTCACATCCGTTGTGTCATAATTATCGTAAAGAAAAAAGTTGAAGCTTCTCATAAATTCTCACCTTTAAAGAATTTTCTGTTTTTTTCATTCCCATAGGAAATCGCGGCAGTATTTTTTAACTGTTTTCAGTTTACAGAAGCATATAAGAATTGTAAAGGGAAAATCTGACGTTGGCAGTGTTTGTATGACTTGTGCACGCGGGAAGGACATGGTATTATAAGGTAATGATTTAAAGTTGGCAGGTATAAATGGAATATGAAGACAAATAAAAGGCACTTTTTTATCACCATTATTGTAACGCTGGCTGCGCTTGTCTTTTTGTCGGCCTACATGATGACGAAGTTCTACCACAACGCAAGAAAGGACGCACTGGCGCTCGGAGAAAGCACGCTTGCCCAGGAGAAGGAGCAGGCGGAGCGTTATCTGAGCAGGGCGCTTGACATTATTCAGATAACCTCCATGGAAATTGAGTACCTGTTAAAACAGGAGGCGGACCGGGAGGTGATACTTGCCTTTTTGGAGAACGAGTCGGATTACTACACCAATTCGGTTGATAAGGATTTCACCGGCGTGTACGGTTGGATAGCCGGGGAATATCTGGATGGGATTGGCTGGGTCCCGGAGGACGGCTATGTGCCGACAGAGCGCGTCTGGTACACGGACGCCATTGCGGCTGACGGAGCTCCTGCGATGATTTCGCCGTATCTTGATGCGCAGACAGGAACCATTATGATTTCCATAAGCCGCATGCTGTACGATAAGGAGAGTGTTATCTCTCTGGATATTGCGATGGATACCCTGCAAAGTCTTACGGAGATGATCAACCTGAACGGGCAGGGATACGGCTTTATTATGGATAAGAACGGCTTTGTCATCGCCCATTCCGATTCCGCGGAAAAAGGGAAAGAGTATATGGAAGTGGCGGAGAAGAGGGCGTTGATTGAGCGGGTGGCTGCATCTGCCGGCGAGAGCTTTGATATGGAGATTGAAGGAGAGCGAATCACCGTATTTTCCGATATGATTTTGAATGATTGGTATGTGGTCATGGTGGTTGACAACAAAGGACTGTATTCCGAATTAAGCAGGCTTATGGCTCGAAGCGCTCTTATGTGCCTTGCCATATTTGGGGTCATTGTTGTATTCTGCTTCGTTGAGATGAATAGGACAAACCGCTACCTGGTAAAGCTTCAGGAGAGCCGGGAGGAGCTGCATCGGCTTAATGATACAATTCTGCGGGTTCTTGCGAAAACGATTGACGCGAAGGATAAATACACAAGAGGACATTCCGTGCGCGTCGCCAATTACAGCCGCGAGCTTGCGCGTCGCATGGGGAAAAGCGAGGAGGAGCAGGAGAAAATCTACAGGGCGGCTCTGCTGCACGACGTCGGCAAGATCAGGATACCGGATGAGATTATCAATAAGCCGGGAAAGCTGACGGATGAGGAATATGCCTATATCAAGCTGCATCCGGTTTCCGGCTATCATATATTAAAGGCTTTTTCCAATGATCAGATGATTGCGACAGGGGCGAAATTCCACCACGAGCGCTATGACGGAAAGGGATACCCGAACGGCCTTTCCGGAGAGAACATTCCGGAGCATGCGCGGATTATCGGCGTTGCGGATACATATGACGCGATGGCGTCAAACAGAAGCTACCGGAACGCTCTTGCGCAGGATGTGATAAGGAGCGAGCTTGAGGCTGGAAGAGGCCCACAGTTTGACCCGGGGATTGCGGACATTATGCTGCAGATGGTGGACGAGGACG
>CAMWYL010000354.1 GCA_947178465.1 uncultured Lachnospiraceae bacterium
GTTCCCACACAGTGTGGGAGCGCGTGCAGTGTGTATGTGCTGAATCATAGTGGGGAAAAGCGCCTGCTCGGAAAAGTGCCTGTGAAGAACGGGTATGGCATGCAAAAGTTCGGATGGACAAGGGAGATCGGATTTGAAGATTGTGTGGGCGTGGAGATTCCCTTATACGGCGCGCGTGTGGGGAGATGCACGATAAGAGAGGCTGAAGCATCACACATAGAGCGAACGCTGCGGCCGGAAGAGGAATTGTGGTCGAAAGAGACGCTACGGCTGAAAGAGACGCTACGGCTGAAAGAGACGTTGCAAATGGAGCAGACTCCACAGAGAGAAGAAACGTCGCAAATGGAAGAGACATTGTGGATGGAAGAAGCGTCGCAGAAGGAAGAGACGTTGTGGATGAAAGAGACATCGCAAATGCAGGAGATGCCGTGGTCGGAACAGACGTCACGACCGGAACGGACACCTATATACAATGTACGAGCCGATGATAGGGATGGATATAGAGGGGCGATAGAGGAGGAGATTGTCACAGAGTCGATACCTGATAAATGGTCGCAGCTGTTGCATACATATCCGCAGGTTCATATTCTTCCGGAGGCGCAATCCATCCTGATAAAGCCAAGAGATATTATTATCCTTACGGAGAAGTACCATGAGCTGGCGACAAATTCGTTTGTGCTTCATGCATATTATAACTATCGTCAGCTTTTGCTCTTCAATTACATACAAGGGGAGACAGGAGATGCCGCGTATTACATCGGCGTTCCCGGCGTGTATTATGAGCGTGAGTGCCGCATTGCAGAGATGTTTGGGTTCGAAGGCTTTGAGAATGGCGAGGTAAGAATGCGTGAGGAGGGAGAACGCGAAAACGCGCTGCATAAGGGGTGCTTCGGATACTATATGAAGCAGGTGGAGATTTAAGGTGCAGCGGTCGAACATATCAGAGCTCCACGCCGCGAAGCTGCGTGTTGGGGACGGCAGCCCTGCACAGGTCGGCAAAGTATTTCAGTGTCTCTTTGTCGTGTGCATGAAAGCCCTTGGCGATAACACCGTCACTTTCCGCATAGGACTGTAGGAAATACGCGGGTGCTCCGGCAATCCAATCAGATATGACAAGAATGTCATCTCCATCGTGCAGTTCCTTCACAATGGTAGTGCGGAATTCGCAGTCAAAGCCGTCATTGCCTGCGGTCATAAGAATATCGACGGATTTACAAATACGTGTAAGCAGCGCCGAATCGGCGGGGATGTCCGGCAGACCGATGGTAATCCCATATTTGGAAGGAGAATTCTTGATATCCATGGCACAGTAATCGATCATTCCGGTTTCTATTAAATGCTTCAGCATATCGGGATTTGAGCCGTTGGTATCCAGCTTTACCGAATAGCCAAATGCCTTGATTTCCCGGAGAAAGTCAGGCAAGTCCGGATTCAGGGTCGGTTCGCCGCCGGTCACGCAGACACCGGTTAAGATGTTCTTGCGCTTCTCCAAAAAGGCGAAAAGCTCCTCTTTACCGTAAGGTGTGAGCGTGCCGTTTTTTATGCTGTCGTTTGCAAATACGATGTCCCGATTATGACAGTAAGGGCAACGAAAATTACAGCCGCCGAGAAATACGGTCGCGGCGACGTGCTGAGGATAGTCTAAAAGCGTGGTTTTTGCCAAGGCGCAGATTTGCATGGGGGCTCCTTTTTATATCATATGATTTCATTAATACGTTACAGGTATTCTTTTTCTGCTTTCATAAACAACTTCCTGTAGGTCGAAAGCCTCAGCAAGTGTTTTTGCTATATGAATATTCGCGCCTAAGTCTTTGACCTCATGTGCATCGGAGCCGATGGTTACATATTGCCCGCCGTTTGCTTTATATATTTTCAGTAATTCATCTCCGGGCATAGGTCGGCTGTTTCCTTTTCGGAGGGAAGAGGTATTGACTTCCAATATCATATCCTTATCAAGCAAATATTTAAAAATCTCATTCATCATGGCTTCCGTATAATAGATTTCCCCATAATATCTTTTGGGAAAATCAATATGGCCCAATGCATCAAATCCGCCCTGCTTTACTGTATTTAAGACTTCCTTCCAGTACAGGGTATAAAATTCTTTGGCTGAAAACCGGTTCTGAACCTCTTGGCAGGGAAACAGATTCCCAATCCAATGAATGCTTCCGATAATGTAATCATATGGATAATCACTTGATAACTGATTCAATTTTTCGGCATATAAATGCGGTTCGCTGAATTCGATACCCGCGAACAGCCTTATCCGGTTTTTGCAGCTTGCCTTAACACGATGATAGCCTTCAAAAAACTTCTCGGGGTTATAATGGTTATATCCGTAATCATTTTTATTAAAGTCCACATGGTCAGTAAAACAAAGCATCTGCAGGTTTATGGCAGTTGCCTGTTTGACATATTCTTCTATTTTTGCTTCTGAATCACAGGAATATTCTGTATGAATATGTAAATCTGCCCACATGTCTTTTCCTCCTGATTCTGATTGTGAATTAAGTATAACATTGTTATGAAAATGACGCATCAGTCATCGGACCGGGAATATGGAATTTTTCAATCCAAGTCAAGCCAAAACGCCGGAACATAACATTCTTTATATTGAGGACTATTCGGATAATCCTCCAACAAATAGTGTTTCAGCTTTTTATTGCTTTCAAAATAATTGATTTCGTCTGCAGGAATTTCGCTGAACCAGCCATCGCCATATTGGCTTTGAAGTCCTCCAAGGCCACATGCCGGATGACCGGCATGTACATGACACCACCAAGTAAATCCTTTGATTGTTATACACAATCGTTCCATACAATCTATAAATTCACCGATATTTTCCATTGTCCGGTTCCACTTGCTCTGGGAGAAAATCCATTATATAACATGGTTTTTCCAATAATGCATCTATCTTCTCCATAACATACCTCTGCTCTCTGTACCTTACCGGTGATATGCTGCCAGGCACTTATGAACCCTGACCACCTATCAATTTTTCTATTTCTGCCATATCCAGTGGTTCACTAGAGTTTATTTTCAAGTCCTCCAGGCTCTTTCTTAAATTATTTTGCAGATTAAAGCTGAAATAAGATAACAGCAATTCCTTTGTTACATCTGGAGAACGCTGTATCTGAATCGAAATAACCCCATCTATAACAAGCAGACTTTCCAACAAATCAACATCATTAGCAAATGCAGTATTTAGCAATATCGACTCAATGGCTTGTGGTTCCATCCCGCCTCTTACCAATTTCAGCCCCCTGCAAAGCAAAGGAAAAATTGCGGAATCGTTCTCGTAATTCTCAAGTTTTGATATTCCTTGCACGACAACATCCTGATTTATTTCCAGCATCATCCGAAGCATATCTATCTGCTTTAACTGATTTGTTTCTGTATAATCTTTTTTCAAATTGCCCCATAAGGCAAGCATAATTTCTGTCTGCATATATTAGTCCTTTCCTGCAATATAAAATGACCATCTTAATCCCATTTAGGATTAGCTATCCTTGCCGCAGCAAAAAATGTCTGCCGATATGCCCGCTCGTACTGCTGCATGGTATGATTTTACTATAGGTATCTGCGCTATTCAATATCCTTTCGTGAAATTGCCGAAGTTTGTCGTAGCAACTTCAATCTCAAACAGGGGTGATCCGAATCATGTCGTCGCGATTGACCAAAATCACCCCTTGACAATATCGTCAAAACCATGTAAAATATCCTTGATTTGAGAGCATATATGCCCGGATAGCTCAGTTGGTAGAGCAGAGGACTGAAAATCCTCGTGTCACTGGTTCGATTCCGGTTCCGGGCATTGGCCTTAAAAAATAATGATAACATTATGCGGGTGTAGTTCAATGGTAGAACACCAGCCTTCCAAGCTGGATACGTGG
>CAMWYL010000355.1 GCA_947178465.1 uncultured Lachnospiraceae bacterium
GTTGCGGGGCACGGCGCGGAGGATTTTACGCACGCGGTAATGAATTCCTGTAATCCCGTATTTATTACGGTCGGTCTCAGAGTCGGGGCGGAACGGTATTATAAATATTTTGAGCAGTTCGGATTGAAACGGAAAACAGGCATCGATCTGCCCGGAGAGGCGGCAACGATCATGCATAAGCTTGACAATATCGGAAATGTGGAGCTTGCAACGATTTCTTTCGGACAGTCCTTTCAGATAACGCCGCTGCGGTTGATGACGACCGTGGCCGGACTGATAAACGGCGGCCGGTTGATAACGCCGCACTTTGGTGTGAAGGTGATGAATCCCGATAAGACGGAGGTAGAGGAGTTTGAATATCCGGTTTCGGAGGGAATCGTCTCTGAGGAGACGACGGAAAGGCTCAAGTATGTGCTGGAACAGGTAGTTGAGAACGGCGGCGGCAAGAACGGTTATGTTGAAGGCTTCCGTGTTGGAGGCAAAACGGCAACCAGCCAGACGCTGCCAAGAGGAAGCGGCAGATATATCGCTTCTTTTCTCGGGTTTGCGCCGGCGGATGATCCGAAAGTGATGGCGCTTGCAATTATCGACACACCGCAGGGAACCTATTACGGCGGTCAGATAGCCGCTCCAATCGTCCGGCAGCTTTTTGAAAATATACTTCCATATTTAGAGGAAATGGATTATAATTAACGGTCAAAAGAGCAAGACGCTCTCAGGAGGAATGAAAAAATGGATATAACCGGGAAAAAGATACTGGTGGCGGGAACGGGCATCAGCGGAATCGGATCGGCGGCGCTGCTTGAAAAAAACGGTGCGTTGCCGATTGTGTATGATGGAAACGATAAAATAATGCCCGAGGAGGTTCGGGAAAAGCTTTCGGAGAAGCTTGGAGCACCGACGAAAGCACAGATTATTGTCGGTGCGTTTCCCAAGGAGCTTACGGATGGGCTTGCGTTGGCAGTGCTTAGTCCGGGCGTGCCGACGGATGCGGATTTTGTTATATATATGAAGGAACACGGAATCCCGATATGGGGGGAGATAGAGCTTGCCTATCGGTTTGCGAAGGGAAGGGTGCTTGCCATCACCGGAACGAACGGAAAGACAACGACGACCTCCCTTGTCGGACAGATTATGCAGGAGTATCTGGACAGCGTCTATATTGTCGGGAATATCGGCAATCCTTACACCGACGCTGTGCCGCTTATGACGGAGGATACCGTGTCGGTAGCGGAGATTTCCAGCTTCCAGCTGGAGACCATTGACCAATTTCATCCGCAGGTTTCCGCAATATTGAACATTACGCCGGATCATTTAAATCGGCATCATACAATGGAGAACTATATTGCCGCCAAGGAGGCTGTGACAAAGAACCAGACGAAGACGGATTATTGCATTTTGAACTATGAAAATGAGTACACGAGGGAATTTGGAAGCAGATGTCCCGCGACAGTCATTTATTTTTCTTCAGCAAGGCGGCTGGAAAGCGGTCTGTATTATGAGAAGGATGAGATTTGGCTGGCCAAGGACAATACAAGCAGGCCGCTCTTAAACGTCCATACGGATATGAATCTGGTCGGGCTGTGCAATATAGAGAATGTGATGGCTGCAATCGGAATCAGTATGAGTGCGGGCGTGCCGATAGAGAATATCCTCTCAACCATAAAGCGTTTTGTGGCGGTGGAGCACAGGATTGAGTATGTCGCGACAAAGAGGGGTGTGGTATATTACAACGATTCAAAGGCAACCAACACGGATGCGGCGATACAGGGCATTAAGGCGATGGATAAGCCGACAGTCCTTATTGGCGGCGGCTACGATAAGGGCAGTGAATATGACGATTGGATTCAGTGCTTTGAAGGTAAAGTAAAGAAGCTGGTGCTGATCGGACAGACACGGGAGAAGATTGCGGAGTGCGCCCGCCGCTGCGGTTTTCCTGAGAAGGATATTATTTTTGCGGATACCTTTGCGTAGGCGTTGACTGTCTGCACAAAGGAGGCGGAAGCGGGAGATGCGGTACTCCTATCGCCTGCATGCGCAAGCTGGGGAATGTTTCCGAATTATGAGGTAAGAGGGAAAGAGTTCAAGGAATATGTAAACAATTTGAAGGAGTGAGACCGTGGCGAAAAGACCAAGGGAAGTCCGATACGGAAAACATAATATGGACTATGTTCTGCTGACGGTGGTATTGTTTCTGGTATGCTTCGGGCTGCTGATGATTTATTCCACCAGTACCTATATAGCAGGTGTGGATTTTGACGACCCTGCGTATTATTTGAAGAGGCAGGCGGTTTCAACCGTTCTTGGATTTGTTGCGCTTTTCTTTGTATCGAGAATACCATATAGGGTATGGCAGCGGTTCGACTATCTGGCGCTGATTGTGTCGATAATATTGATTCTGCTCCTGCTGACGCCGCTGGGCGTCACGAGAAACAACGCGACAAGATGGATTGACTTAAAGATCGGTCTGACGCTACAGCCTGCGGAGGTGGCAAAGCTTGGTATCATTATCTATCTGGCGAGCATTATCGAACGATTGGAGGAAATCGGCAAAAATACGCTGCGCACTCCCAAGGGGCTTGCAATCGTATTTATACCGCCGACAATCGTTGCGGGACTGATTTACATGATTTCAGATAACCTGAGTTCGGCGATTATCGTTATGGGAATCGCGGTGGCGATGCTTTTCGTGGCGGTTCCGGATTATAAATGGTTTATTATCATCGGTGTTGTGGGAATTGTATTGGTGGTGGCGGTTGTCCTGTATGCTTCAGGGGCGGATGCGACCTCCAGCTTCCGTCTGGCGCGCGTCAAGGCGTGGCTCACGCCTGAGGCGTACAGTACCGACAGGGCATTCCAGACCCTGCAGGCCCTGTATGCCATCGGCTCAGGAGGCATCTGGGGAAAAGGGTTGGGACAGAGCATGCAGAAGCTCGGCTTCCTCCCCGAGGCGCAGAACGATATGATTTTCTCCATTATCTGCGAGGAACTCGGACTCTTTGGCGCAATGGCCATTATTCTGCTGTTTGTGGTTCTGATATGGAGCTGCATGGTGATTGCCAACAAGACGACCGACCGCTTTGGCGCGCTTCTGGTTGTCGGTGTGATGGCGCATTATGCGATACAGGTAATTCTGAATATCGCTGTCGTCACGAACTCGATTCCCAATACGGGAATTACGCTCCCGTTTATCAGTTATGGCGGTTCGGCGGTGTTGTTTTTGCTGTCTGAGATCGGCATTGTTTTAAATGTAAGCAAGAATTGTAAATAACAGAGGGAACAATGGACCCCATCCCACATATAATAATATAATTCTTACTTTTATGTGGTGAATTCTATGACCCATAACAAACAAAATGCCGACTCTATCCGTATGGAGGGCGGCCGCCCTCTGGAGGGAACCGTGAGAATACAGGGGTCTAAAAATGCTTCCCTCCCGCTGATGGCAGCCTGCCTGCTGATCCCGGACAAATGTGTGCTTGAGAATTGCCCGGATATCACGGATGTAGGGTATATGAGCAGGCTGATAGCGTGTGCGGGCGGCGATGTGCAGCGGCATTCCTCGGCCTCGGGCATTGACATGGAGATTCAGACCGGGAATATAAATGAAAGCAGACTGCCGGCCAAATATGTAAGCGCTATGCGTTCGTCGGTAATTCTTATGGGAGCGCTGCTTGGTCGCTTGGGCGAGGTCTATGTGGATTATCCGGGCGGCTGTGTGATAGGACCAAGACCTATAGACCTGCACTTGCAGGGACTGCGGAAAATGGGTGTGTCTATTGAAGAAACGGAAGATTGTTTTATTGCTCAGACAAATGGACTGACCGGTGCGGTGCATGTCTTGCCGTTTGTCAGTGTGGGGGCTACGGAAAAT